>NZ_JBELQB010000019.1:9486-15682 GCF_046000485.1 Flavobacterium rhizophilum | reverse complement strand
ATACCATCATTGGCATCAGGGTCCGTCTGGTCACACTGAACGTAGTTCGTGATTGGGGAAGGGATGGTGGGAAGGGGGAATAAAGTAACCTGTTCTATACTGGTGTTAGAACAAAAGCCATTTGTGGTATAGGATACAAAATAAGTAGCTTCAGGAGTACCCCCCGTAATCTCTCCGGTGGCCGGGTCTATGACTGCATCATCAATTGGTGGCTCACTAAAATCAAAAACACCTCCCGTTACTCCGGTAACTGTTGCCGTAGCACCATCACATCCCGGGATTAAAAAAAATGAAGCATCGTCTAACACTACCTCTACTGTAGCAGTTTCAGCTAAAGTTGAAGTACAAAATGGCGAACTCAGCATTGTTATGCTAACCAAATTAATGGTTACATCCTCTGTCATATCGGTTACCGAAACTGTTGTGTTACCCGTATCATCAATTATAACGTTTTGTTCAATACCATTATTAATACTATAAGTTACCTCAGTATCCGGTTCTCCTGAAATAAGAAACTGTGCTTCTCCGGTACTGCTACAAACAGGCGATTCTATTATCCCTACAACTGCCGATGGCTGGGATACTTCTATCGTTACATCCTGCTCTAAGGTATCTCCACAACTGTCTGTTATGGTTAGTGTATAAGTAATAGTTTGTGCCGGAGAAAATACAGGATTTGGGATTGACGGGTTACTCACTCCTATTATTGGCGACCATTGATAGCTTACAGCCCCTGTATATGTCCCGTCTATAGTATCTACCGAATCTCCTGCGCAAATAACCTGATTTTCAAGTCCTGATTCCAAAAATGACAGATACTGAAAACAAACATATTGTAGATTAGACTGTCCTCCTGTTGATCCGGTAAAACCAAAATAAACATTTGAAGTCCCGTCAAATATATCGTTTATTAAATCGGCGGTGTAGCTAAACCGTTCGGAACAATCAAAAATAACTTTGAAAGTTTGTGAAGATGAGTTCCATCGTATTTTAACCTCATGCTCTGTATTATCCTTAATATTGGTAGATGTAGGCGATGCCTGCACCGGAGCCACAAGATTATTTACTGAAGCGTGGGAGATATTCCCTGCGGTTTGGAGTGCTACATGATCAAAAACCGGATCGTTTACAAATAATCCGCTACTGGTATTTGTATTTTTATAAGTATCAAATTCAACCGCCAGAGAAGGCTGATCGGGCAAATCCCTATAACCCAGTCCTCCACCTATTATACCTATAACAGGGGTCGATGTTGTTTTCATTACAAATGTTATACCGTCTGCACCATTGGAATTTGCCCCGAAATAAGCATTGAATACAATCTCAAAATCATTGTTAAGATCGATTGGGTTATTATACCAAACTGCTCCCGAATTAGATTGTGCATTATTGGTTATCCTGTAACAACCGTTTGCCATTTCAGATGCATTGTTTACAAAGGATGGCGTGAGCTGTGCAAAAACCTGAGACGATAAAAAGAAACAAATCCCGAATATAAAAATTCGGGATAAGTAACTCGGTATAAAGTGTGGTAGTGATTTCATGCTCTTTATCTTTTAAATAACAATTTTTATACTGTAATTAGGTTAGTAATTACAGCTTAGGCATTAGTTTTCCTGCCTGTTTATATACACCCATCCTGTATGGTTTGCTCCATAAGTAGGGTTAGAGTCAGAAAAGCTTATGGCGTAGTAATAGGTACCTGTAGGCAGCTCATTACCATTATTTGACTGTCCTTCCCACTGGGTAGTATAATTGGAATAGGAATACACCTTTTCGCCATAGCGGTTAAAAACAGTAAGCTCCTTAACACCAAAACCGGAAAGGTCAAAAAAGTCGTTCATACCATCTCCGTTTGGTGATATTCCCTTTTGAATAAAACATTGATCTACAATAAGGTCAAAGCTTGTAGTTGCAGTACATCCGTTTTGATTTTCTATTGTTAACCAAATGGTTTGTCCTCCCGGCTGCGTATTCTCAAAAGCAGACGGACTTGCAATACTTACCATATTTCCGTTATTATCGTAAGCATAACTTACCATATCAGTGTCATTAGTAAGTACCTCGTCTTCTACCTGTGTCAAATCGAAACTCGTAATCCCATCGCCATTAGTATCACAAAGCTGAAGGTTTGAAGCCATATTAAAAGTTACCTCAGGATAAACAGTTATCTGAACTATTGCTGTATTAAGACAGTTTGGCGTAGTATATTGAACAGAATATGATGCACCTGCCAAAGCATTGGTAATCTCTCCTGTTACAGAATTTATCATAGCTGAATCTGTCGGAACAGGGTTAAAAGTAAACACTCCACCCGCAGCTCCTGTAACAGCTGCCGTAGCCCCCTCACAACCGGCTGTCATGTAAAATGAAGCGTCTTCAGTAAAGACTTCTACTGTAGCTGTCCCTGTTAGGCCTATTTCACAAAACGGAGGTTCTGCTAAGGTTACACTCACAAGATTTATGGTTTGGCTATCATCTGCCTGAGTACTTACTGTAGCTTCGCCTGAAGCATCCAATATAACCGTTTGCTCAGCACCGTTGTTTATGTTATAAGATACCTCAGTATTTGGTGTGCCTGTTATTACAAAATCGGCAGTTTCTCCATTACATACTGAAGGTTGTACTGTTGTTACTTCGGCTGTTGGATTAGCTACAGTAATGGTACACTCTCTTTCCATTGTAAGGCCGCAATTATCTGTAATAGTAAGTGTATAAGTTGTAGTTTCGGAAACCGTAAAAACCGGATTAGCAATGGTTGGATCACTTACCCCCTCTACAGGTGACCATTGATAACTCACGGCACCTGCATAGGTCGCATCTATAGTATCGACAGGTTCACCTGCGCAGGCTACCTGATCCTGAATCTGATTATCTAAAAATGAAATGTACTGAAAACAGATATACTGCTCATTTGACAGAGAGCCTGTTGAACCTGTAAAACCAAAATAAACAGTAGAATTGCCTTCAAAAATATCGTTAACAATGTCTGCTGTATAACTAAAACGTTCAGAACAGTCAAAAATAACCGTAAAAGTTTGCAATTCGGCACGCCATAATATTTTTACCTCATGTTCCTGTCCGTCCTTAATATTAGTTGAAGTTGGAGAAGCCTGAACGGGAGCGACCAAATTATCCGGCGAGACATGGCTTGTATTACCATTTGTCTGAAGGGCAACGTGATTAAAAAAAGGATCACTTATAACCTCCCCCGAGGCTGTATTATTATTCTTAAAGGTATCAAACTCTACTGCCAGAGATGGTTGGTCAGGAAGGTTTCTATATCCCATTCCTCCTCCTATTATACCTATAACAGCATCGGGGGTAGTCTTTAGAACAAATGTCATTCCGTCTGCCCCATTGCTGTTTGATCCGAAATAGGCATTAAATACGATGTCAAAATCCTGTGAAAGATCTATAGGGTTATCATACCATGCAGCTCCCGAATTGGATTGCTGATTTGTTGTTATAGTGTAGCAATTGTCTCCCGTTGCAGAAGCATTGTTTACAAAAGTAGGCGTTAACTGCCCAAAGCTTTTTACTGAAAACAACAGGCATGCTGCTAAAAGCAGCAGTACCTGTTTATTGAATAGCACCAGATTATTCTTCATTTGTCAATTGATTAGTGTTATTGCTTTTCAACCTTATAGGTTTGTGTTTTCCCTCCTATATTTACCTTCAAAAAGTAAATACCTGTAGGGAAGTTTACCATATTAACCACTGCCTGAGTACTGCCAATATTTTCCTGCAGTACCTGCCTGCCCTGTAGGTCGTAAATGGCTATACCACTAATTGCCTCATTATTGGACTGAAGCATTAAATTATCACTAACCGGATTTGGGTAGTATTTGAATGAGTCCAGTATGTTTTCCTGAAGAGAAAGTTGCTGTGTTTGAAGGTATATAGCCTGAGACCAACGACTATTTTCCCCATTGCCGCATTTAGATCGCACAAAAACCTGATAAACAGTACTTGGTGCCACATTTTCGGTAGCGGTACCCTCACTTTCGCCATCTGTAACCTGCAAATAATCTTCCTGTGCTAAAACAGTATTGGTTACCTGTCCTGCCGAATTGTATATTTTACCATACAGTACTTCCCATTCTTCAGTATTACCTATTTCATCCCAGTTCACAAAAATTTCATGGCCTGAAATCGCCTCTGCAGTAAGATTTGTTGGCTGGGGACATATAGGAATAGCTCCGCTTTCCCTGTTTATAAGGTAAGCCGATACCGGGATGTATCCCTGAGAATCTACAAACTCAGCTTCGGGCACATCGATTGTAACTGAGTGCTCACCGGCCGGTAAGGTACCCAAATCAATTTCATAAGTAGGGATACGATCGCCCGGACACCAGTTGTTCCAGTATATCCAGCCTCTTAACGGTAGTTGTGATGCCCCATAAATACCATTGCCCTGCGTATTATACTGTCGATAAGGCTCACATGATTTACCTCCCGGGGTATACTCATAGATAAGCGTTTCATCTAAATAAACATAGTGCCTGCGACGAACGTATTCTTCTCCTCCCGAATTTGCCCCGTGGTTTGAGGTAATCAGGATCAGTTTTAAATTATCTGTCTCTTCTGTAAGTGTAAAGTCGATTATCTTAGTTGTTTCACCCGTTACATCAGTAGCGTTATAATTGTTAAGCCTGCTATTGGTTACCAGTGGCATAAATACCAAATCATCTGTATAGGTAATCTGATCATCAGTATTTGATGTAAAATTAAGGGTTGCCCTAAAAGTATCAAGATGTCCAGAGCAGCCGGCTACCTGCTCCTGCCCTGCTCCCGTAGTACCAAACAATTGTAGTTCTACCCAAATATCATAGGTATTACGTATGGATGTATTGGTTACTATTTCGCTAATATTATTCGCAGTATATTCATAAGACAACGTTGTTGGCGAATAGTTTTTGTTCATAAAAGGAGTTACCAGCCTGGCTATTTCTACCCTTGGGACTTCTTCAGACACATAAGAGGTTGCCTCTTTTGGTGTAAAGGCCAAAAATACATGGCAAAGCCTGTCATAGTTATCGCAGGCAGCACCTATTTGCAGGTCGATATCCAGTGTATTGCCCATAGCATCCAGTTCGGTATCGGTCAGTTTTCTCGCGTATCGGGAATTAGAATGCCTTAACACCTCTGCCGGCATAGGCTCATACAAATCCTCTTCGCTTAATGTAGCTGTATAACCACCATAAAAAATAACATCATCAAAAACCGTAATGGTTGTTTCCTGAGCGTTTGACTGATTTGCCAACATTAATGAGAAAACAAAACATGATGTTTTAATCGTATTTTTAGCATAAAAGCCAATATTGGCCTTAAAAACATTAAATATGTTTTTGCTTATATTTTTTTTCATAAATAGTAGAGTAAGTAAAATGAAAGCCTGCCCCAGTGTATATCTCAGGGCAGGTTTTTCAACAGTTTAGATAGGAAAAAACTACTTTATTGCTATTTTATAAGTTCCTGTTTTGCCCGATGCTGTAACCTGCATTACATATACACCAACAGGAAGCTGGGATAAGTTTATTTGTGATGCTGCTGCATTTACTTCTACCTCTGTTAACTTTTGTCCTGCAAGGTTATAAACCGCAACATTTTCTATTATATCCTGAGCATTAATCCTAACTATACCCGTAGTTGGGTTAGGATATAATACAAAGCCTTTTATTACATTGTCGTTAAGTCCAAGTAGTTGTGTTGTGAACACTTCAGGGCCTTCCCAGCTACTTGTCATTTCTTCGCCACAAACGGCACGAACATACACATCATAAGCTGTATTATCTGTAAGTTCTTCTAATACCACTTCGGCAATATCGTTTACGATAACCGATGTACCTTCGGTCTCAATATTAAATCCGGCTGGACCGTAAAGTACTTCCCACTGGGTAGCCTCACCATTCTCTGTCCAAGATACCATAGCGGTTGAAGCTGTGATTTCTGAAATTTCTATAGCAGATGGAGCAGCACAAGTCGCCTCTTCAAGGGTTACAAATGCCTGCTGACCTTCCCACTCACTTGTGAAGTCGTCACCACAAACGGCACGAACATAAACATGATATTCAGTATTGGCATCAAGTTCGTCTAATGTTACCTCGGCAACATCATTTACAGTAACAGATGTACCTTCCGTCTCAATATTAAATCCGGCAGGACCGTAAAGTACTTCCCACTGGGTAGCCTC
>NZ_JBELQB010000019.1:0-9476 GCF_046000485.1 Flavobacterium rhizophilum | reverse complement strand
TTTACAGTAACAGATGTACCTTCCGTCTCAATATTAAATCCGGCAGGACCGTAAAGTACTTCCCACTGGGTAGCCTCTCCGTTTTCTGTCCATGATACCATAGCGGTTGACGCTGTGATTTCTGAAATTTCAATAGCTGATGGAACAGCACAAACTGCCTCTTCAAGGGTTACAAATGCCTGCTGACCTTCCCACTCACTGCTGAAGTCCTCACCACAAACAGCACGAACATAAACATGGTATTCGGTATTAGCATCAAGCTCTTCTAATGTTACCTCGGCAACATCGTTTACAGTAACAGATGTACCTTCCGTCTCAATATTAAATCCGGCAGGACCGTAAAGTACTTCCCACTGGGTAGCCTCTCCGTTTTCTGTCCATGATACCATAGCGGTTGACGCTGTGATTTCTGAAATTTCGATAGCAGATGGTGTTGCACAAACCGCTTCTTCAAGGGTTACGAATGCCTGCTGACCTTCCCACTCACTGGTGAAGTCCTCACCACAAACGGCACGAACGTAAACATGGTATTCGGTATTAGCATCAAGCTCCTCTAATGTTACCTCGGCAACATCGTTTACAGTAACAGATGTACCTTCCGTCTCGATATTGAATCCGGCAGGACCGTAGAGCACTTCCCACTGGGTAGCTTCTCCGTTTTCTGTCCATGATACCATAGCGGCTGAAGCTGTGATTTCTGAAATTTCAATGGCAGATGGTGCAGCACAAACCTCTGTTCCTGTTGTAACTTCTGTACAATCAGACTGTACACTACAGCCACCGTTTGTAATAACTACTGCATAGTTACCATTTACTATAGGTGTGAAAGCCTGTGTTGTTGCACCTTCAATAGGAGTATCTTCATTATCACAGTCTATCCATTGGTAAGTTACACCTTCACTGACCTCGGTAGCTGTTAACACACCGCTTTCAAGTGTTACCGTGTTATCAATAACAACCATTGCAAGTTCGGTATCACCCGCTACAAAGTTTGAAGTTGTACCGGTAAGGGCTAAGCCGTTAAAGGTTCCTTCATATTCGTTATCAGTACTGTCGTAAACTGTTGTTACACCAGTGTTATCTGCTCCTGCTATACCTTCATTAAACTGGAAATAAGCCTGAAGGTTATCCTGCGGACCACAAAAAGCAGCATCCATATTTGCCTGGATTTCTGTTTGTGTGCGTGCCACATTCCAAATACGGACTTCATCAATAGCGCCTTCATAATAGTTAGTGCTATCAATTCTTCCGCCTATCCTAACATCGGTTGCCGAACCAGTGAATACCGAAACGGTAAGGTTACCCTCTACATCCAGCACACCGTCTACATAAAGTTTTACCTTATTTGTAGCCGTTGGATTATACACTACAGCTACATGGTGCCAAAGGTTGTCGTTAACGGCAATGTTACCGCTTATTCCGTTACCCTGAGCCTCCAGCCTAATGGCATTATTAAAAAGGATATTAAAGGTAAACCTTGTCCCTGTTCCCAGTGAACCCCAGTCTACAATAACGCTTTGCCCGTCACCACCCTGATTTGCAGGTAGTGAGTTTTTATCTGTTTTAATCCAGGCTTCAACAGTTCTTGCCCCATTGCCTGAAATCCCTGCATAATCTGTTTGGATATAATCGTTTACACCATCAAAATAAAGTGCATTATTTTGTGCCTCTGCAGAGAAGGATGACATGAGTAAGAAAGTGAACAATGAGCCCTTTAGTAAACGGGCTGCATTAAGTATTTTTCTATTCATAATAAGTAGATTTTTGGTTTGTCCCAAAAGTCTTATAACTCATTATTTCACTTTGTCAATCTCGTCTCAAATTATTACAATCTTGTCTCAAAATGCTATTTTTCAGCATATTTAGCAGGTGTAATCTTATAATAATCCTTAAAACATTTAGAAAAATACGATGGCGTATTAAACCCTGTCATATAGGCAACCTCGGTTGCATTATAGTTTTGTTTTAACAGCTGTGCTGCTTTTTTAAGTCGGTAAACTTTAATGATTTCACTCGCTGGTAAATTGAACATCATCTTTAGTTTACGATGCAGGTTAGCCCTGCTCATAAACAGTGATGTGGCGAGCTCATCGACACTAAAATTTTTATTATCCAGATTGTCTTCTATAATAATATGAATCTTATCCAGAAACTCGTTTTGAAGTACATCGTTCTCCACATCTTCTGATGGGATAATGTTTGAGAACTTATCATGAAAACGGTCTCTTTGCTTACGCTGAAGTTCTAACAGATTTTTAATTCTCAGTTTCAGCTCTGATATACTGAATGGTTTGGTTACATAATCGTTTGCCCCAAATGAAAGTCCTTCCAGTCTGCTGTCCATATCGGCTTTTGCCGTTAGCAGGATAACCGGAATATGACTGATATTAATATCTTCCCGCACAGCTTTACAAAACTCAAAGCCATTCATTTGTTCCATAGAGACATCACTCACAATCAAATCAGGCGCCGACTCCAGTGCTGTACTTAAGCCCTCCTTACCATTACGGGCTATCAAAACATTGTATTTATCCTGAAGACTCTCTGATATGAATTTAACCAGTTCATCATGATCTTCCACAACAAGAACCGTTGGTTTATTCTCTGTATTTTCTGTTTGAGGGACAGTTTCTACCTTTACTTTTTCCTGTACAGCAAACGGAAGATGTATGGTAAAGGTAGTACCTGTTGGCACCTTCGTACTACTTTCCAGCTTTATGGTTCCTTTATGCAGCTCAACCAGTTCCCCTACTAACGAGAGTCCTATACCGGTTCCCTGTAAAGGGTTCTGATTATCTGCTTTGTAATATCTGTTAAAAATACTGGACTGCTCCTCTTCCGGTATACCCCTTCCAGTATCTTTAACTTTAAGTATTAATCCGGTTTCGTCTTTTATCACGGTTACCGTAATAGTATCGCCTTCCTGAGTAAATTTTAGGGCATTTGATAACAAATTATACAATATCCTATCGAGCGTATTGATTGAAAATAAAAACTCGGCCGACTCAGGCGCTTCAAGTTTTATGGTTACCTTTTTTACAGCGGCTTCCTCGGCAAAAACACCGGTAATATTTACAATAACCGGTACTATATCACCCCAAACCATTTGAGGTTTTAAAACCCCAGCCTCCAGTTTGGCTATGTCCAGTAACTGGTCTGTTAGCTGGATAAGGCTAACAGTATTCTTTTTTATAATTTCTAATAACTTGTTATCCTCGGCTGTAACCTTATCAGTAAGCTGTTCGGCAGGTCCCAGTATTAATGAAAGTGGTGTTCTAAATTCGTGTGCTATGTTAGAAAAGAAACGGGTTTTAACCTTGTCAAGCCTACGCAGTTCTTTCGTTTCCCTTGACTTTAACCTGATTTCGTTTTTAACCATTTGCTGTCTTACCTTAAAATTAAAGAACCAAACTAAGGCACAGATACCTATAAGAAGGTACAACAGCATCGCCCACCATGTTTTCCACCAGGGTGGGGTAATTTTTATTTTTAATGATTTTATATGATTACTCCAGGTACCTGTAGTGTTTGAAGCATTAACCTCAAAAGTATATTTACCCGGAGGCAACTTGGTATAAACAGCTTCCCTTTTATTACCTGCCGTAACCCAGTTATCATCATACCCCAAAAGGCGGTAACGGTACTTTATATCCTGCGGTTGATTAAACTGTAATGCAGTATAGGCAAATGCTATAGTATTTTCATTATACGGCAGCTCAAGGTTTTGTAGTCCCTTTACAACTCCAATGTTAGGTTTAATAGTGTAAATATTTTCGTTATTCAGTTTAATACCTGTAAAGGTGACATCGGGTGAAAAGGTATCGGTCTTTATAAGTTCAGGACTAAATATCACACCGCTTTTAACTCCGCCAAAAGCCATTTCATTACCTTTAAGCATGAGCTCATGATGTCTGTTAAACTCTATATTATTGAGGCCGTGATTACGTGTAAAAGCCCTGGTATTGTAATTATTGGTATTAAAACACACCAGTCCTTTATTAGTCCCTAACCATAAATTACCCAACGCATCTGCCTGCATAGAGTAAATCATATTATCAGGCAGGCCTTCCTTTACAGAAAAAACTTCACACTGCCCGGTGGTTTTATGAAACTTAATTAACCCTGATGAACTTCCCAACCATAAAAACTTATTGTCATCAAAATCAGGGAGTACATTTATAAGATTATTGGTAGGCAGCCCATTTTGACTGCTCTGTATCTGTTTTATAGATTTATCAGCAAGGCTTACTTTAAGTAAACCATGAGCCTCAGTAGTTATCCAGAGTATATTAGTATCCTTGTCGGCATATAGGTTATTGGCTTGTATTTTTTTCGGAAAGGTAGGATTTAATGTATCTAACGATAGGATGAATTCCCATTTGTTATCTTTATCATCATATATATATATTGAGTTATTCTTATCTACTACTACAGGATTACCATTTCTAATCACAGATATACCTGTTATAGGCACAAACCATGTTTTCTCTTGTGAAGGTAATTCAGGTAGTTTGATAGCCTTATTTAATTTTGTATCAAAATATCCCACGGTACGATTAAGGGCTAACCAGTGTTTATCATTATTCCACTGTGAACGTAATGAATAAGATGGTTGCAATACCCCTACAAAATTATATCTCCAGTTAAAAAAATCAACAACATCAATCCCGTAAACATCTTTTAGGAGGTCGATTACAAAATCATCTTCATAATCAAAACTTTTAAAGTTAATACGGGTGTCTATGGTATAAATACCTTCTGCATCACTGCCAACCCAAAACAATCCCGACTGATCGGTAATAAAAGCCTGTGCCTGCCTGTTTCCTCTCAGCTCTATTATTGCCTGTGGGATTATACCCAACGCATCTGAATAACTGTAAACAGTTTTATCTGACATAAAGTAATCAATACCATCATCCCCTACATCTATCCATTTGGGACCGTAATTAGTTTCGGCTATTAGCTTAATCCTCCTGAATGATTGTTTTTCGGGGTTAAAAAAATAAAGATATTCCTTGTCTGCCCACATTAGTTCGCCATTATTTCTTTGACAAAAGGCTGCAAAATTCTCTTTTATTTTTTTTATTTCCATCCCTTTAAAAATGTCGTAAGGAATAGGAATTGAAGTAAACTTTTTTGTTTTGGGATTGAATACATTTAATGCCTGCTGACTCAAAACCCATAGTTTTTTATTTTTATCTTCAAGCAGGTTATATACCGGATTGTTCTCACCAAAAGCACCTGAATAATCGGTAATTACATCTGTATTATTTAAGGCAGTACTTAGCAGCATACCTGAGCTAGCCTTAAACCAAAAAGTATTATCTGATGTTACCATCCAAACCCTTCGGTTTATTTTCAGCTTGTGCTGTTCTATAAATTTTGAAATAATAACGTGGGTAGGCTTTTCGGTAGTAAAATCAAACCTGTCAATTTCGCCTCCCTCATACATAATCCACATAGAATTATCATTTTCCTTGCGTATATGGCTAATAACATTTGAAGCCAAAGATGTATTTTTCCCATTAAAACTGCTCTGGAAAATTTTAAAACGGTGTCCGTCATAACGGGCAAGTCCGTTACGGGTTCCTATCCATATAAAACCATCGTTATCTTCAATAATTCCTGATACAAACGACTGAGGCAGGCCTTCATCTACCGAAAGGTGCCTTACATTTTGTGAAAAAAGAAGAAAGGGAAATAAAAATAAAATCAACAACACCCCAACCTGTTTACCTACCATCTTTTTTTGCAGATTATTTTAGCCTGCAATATAAATAATAAAATTGCATACCTTCCACCATAGCAATCACACAAAAAAAACATTAATAAAATAATTTGTTATGTACCAAACAAAGTAAAAATCCCTGTGATACTATCACAGGGATTTGATTAATATACTTTTATAATAAATTATATTGCAGGTACCGCTGGCCAGTCTACAGGGATTTCTGTAAGGGCGTGCAGGTAGTTCGTTATAGTTTTATCTCCTACTACAAGCAGTACATCTATAAGGTTTCCTTTATCATAACCAGCTTCAAAAAAGTTAGTTAATGCTGCTTCATCCGCATGACCTTTATTTTCGGCAATACTTTTTACTAATACTGCCAATGCCGAAAGTTTGCTATCAAAATCTACCTCTGCTTTTCTTATGGCAATTATCTGCTCATCAGTAAAACCATTCATTTTTGCGATTGCAGTATGGGCGCTTAAACAGTATATACATTGGTTTACCTGACTCACTACCAAATTAACTACTTCTTTCTCTTTCGCTTTTAAGGATGATTTTCCGTTTTGGAAAGTAAGATAATTGCCAAGTGCATTTTCAGAATAAGCAAATGAAGCATACAGGTTAGGTACAAAACCTACCATTTTTTCAAGGTTATTAAAAATTTCCTGGTTGTTTGCAGAAACCTGCTCTTTTGTTGGAACTATAAAATTTTTCATTTTTTCAATTTTAATAATTAGACTTGTTGTTTCTTGATGGTACAAAGTTCCTTCAATATCAACTGCCTTAAAAGGGACATATTTCCCGAATACTGGTACTTATTTCCCGTAATTAAAAATGATACTTAAATATGTGCTTTATTTCCCTATAAACGAAGTTTCCCTAAACGATATTGGTGAGAATGTTGTATGCTTTTTAAAGAAACGGCTAAAGTGAGCCGCATCTTCAAAACCTAGTTCTCCGGCTATTTCCTTTGCCGATTTATCTGTATATGTTAACAGTCTCTTAGCTTCAATTATAATTCTTTCCTGAATTACACTTAACGGTGATTTATGGTTATATAGGGCAAATAAATTAGAAATGGTTTTTGGTGATTTAAATAACTGGTCGGCATAATATTTTACCTGATGCTGAGTACGGTAATGATTTTCTACCAATAAATTGAATTTCCTTATCACATCGAGCTTGTCATCAGGCAAATCATCCTTGCTTATATATTGCTGTTTAGCCAGGCGTGTTACTATAATAATAAGTCTTTTAAGTAATACCATTAGCATTTCTCCCTGAACCACATCAGTAGTAGTGAACTCATCATAAAACACTTCTAGTAATAAGCAAATTTTTCGCTTATCCTCACCATTAAGCGCTATAAACATCCTGTTCGAAGATCCGTAAAACAGGAATCCCACACAGCTTACTTCCTTGTCATGATCTACTATACAATAAAACTCTCTGTTAAACTGCCATGCCAATATATCCCGTGGTTCCGAAAAATAAAAACTCTCATTTACCATAAGGCATAACATAGCATTAGACGGAAACACATAGTCAATACCGTCTATTACTACCGTTTGGTCCTGTCCTTTGTTCCATGCAATGGTAAGAAGTTTGTCTTTCCTGTCTTTTCCGTAAAACTGACGGTCAAATTCGGTTTCATCTGAAAACAGTCTGAAGTCGGCACCACTTTTAGAGTCACTATATCTGTACATATCCGGCAGAATATTAATAGGCACTAAAAATAGGGAATATTAAACAAATTCTATCCCTGCCAATAGTTTACATATAAAAAAACCTGCTTAAAATTTAAGCAGGTCGAACATTGCAGGATAATCTGTACCACCAGATTACCCTCGGGTTAACCAACCTCTTCTGCTTGCAGTTGCAATAGCATAAGGGGTTATCCAAAACAAACCAAAAGTGTATAAAATACTGTATGAGTAAGCCCAAAACGATTCGGCTACATTATATCTCTTTGCATAAAATAATACAGGGAAACTGGAGTAAATAAGAATACTTAAAAAAGTAGAACTTAAAAACAGTAACGGGTGGGTTGCGATAAATATAAACATCATGAGTATTACAGGGTATGCCATTACAATTTTTAACCACTGATTGAAAAATAACAGCCTTGTTCCGGCTTTAGAACCTTCCCTAAAATTCTTAAATACGAATTTTGACATCATTATGTTTTCACGCACATTGCTCCTACCCCATCTAATGAACATTTTGTAAAGCCCTTTATATTGCTCAGGTACGTTTGTCAACACATAGGCATTCCTTTGAAATTTAATATGATACCCCTGTTTCATAATCATATTTGTCATGGCTCTGTCTTCACCAATATCAGAAGGTTGTCCCATAAAGGTTTGGTTAATCCATTCTTCAAGACAACCAAACACCGCTTTACTTCTGTAAGCTGATAAGGCACCCGGCGTACATAATACAGAACCTAACATACTTTCTGCCGAACGTATAAACTCAAAACTCAGTACAAAACTTACGTTAAGCATTTTAGGAATCATCCCTTGCTTGTTATTCAGTACTCTAACGTTACCTGCAACAGCTCCACATTCTTCATTCACTACAAACGGACTTACCATATTTCTAAGGGTGTCGGCTTTTACAATAGAGTCACTGTCTATCGTTACAAAAATCTCTCCTGTCCCCATTTTAAAACCTCTGTAAAGCGCATGGCGTTTACCTTTATTTTCAGGTTGCTGCAAAATAGTAACTTTGTCCCCTAATTTATCTTTAGCCCTTTGCATCCAAAACCAAGTATCATCTTTACTACCGTCATCTATAGCTAATAACTGAAGTTTTTCATGCGGATAATCACTTGTGGCTATACTTAACAGAGTATCATAAACCAGTCGGCCTTCATTATAAGCCGGTACGATAACCGTTGTTGTAGGAAGTTCTTCATCCGATACTGATTTAATCGATCTGTATCTGATATACAGATATACACTATACAAAAAGAATAATGCCTTGTACACAAGCAACGCTGTAGCTATACCGATTAAAATCATACCACCCACAGAACTCATGCGGTTTAGGTTAAGCAAATCAAAATCAGGCTGGAAGTAATATACTAAAAAAGCTGCGGTAATCATCAGTAAAAATGTACCTGCAAGTACTATACGTTCCAGTGATCTTTTTTCAGATTTTTCTTTTTCTGCTTTATTCTCTTTAACAGAAGCTACTTTTACTTTAGGTATATCCTGCCTTTGTTGTACAAATGAATTTGCATTATTTGTTGGGGCATACAATGCTTTTGAGGTAATAGTTTCACTTTTCATCTTTTGGCATTTAGGGTTTAATTTAATTGAGTAATGCCTCTACCTGTTGGGTAATCAGCAATTAACTATAGCCAAACCACATGCCATCAATAAAAAACATTGAAAAACAACAACTTACACATAAACACCTCATTTATTGTGTAGAAAAATTCTACACTTTTAATTTTTATTCCACACTTTTTAAGCAAATACACAATAAAAAAGCCCCGCAGTTGGGCAACTGCAGGGCTTAACGAAAATAGAAAAACTAAAAAGAAAAACTACAAATCTTACATTTGTAAGTATTACTATTTCTTCACGATAATAAACTCAGATCGTCTGTTTTGAGCATGTTGCTCTTCGGTGCAGTTTTCCTTGCAGTCAACAAGTGGCTCGCTCTCACCATATCCCTGTCCGGAGATACGCTCCTTAGCGATACCTTTTGAGATGACATACTGAACTGTAGCCTT
>NZ_JBELQB010000018.1:23114-23371 GCF_046000485.1 Flavobacterium rhizophilum | reverse complement strand
ACTTATGGCGATGGGAACGGTAACACTGCTACACAAACTCAAACGGTAATAGTAGATGATACTACTGCTCCTGTGGCTGATGTGGCTACACTTCCAACTATAACAGCACAATGTGAGGTGACTTCAGGTATGATTACTGCTCCTACGGCTACTGATAACTGTGCAGGAACAATAACTGCGACAACTACTGATCCGCTTACCTATTCTGCTCAGGGTACTTATACCATAACATGGACTTATGGCGATGGGAACGGTAA
>NZ_JBELQB010000018.1:22436-23104 GCF_046000485.1 Flavobacterium rhizophilum | reverse complement strand
ACAACTACTGATCCGCTTACCTATTCTGCTCAGGGTACTTATACCATAACATGGACTTATGGCGATGGGAACGGTAACACTGCTACACAAACTCAAACGGTAACAGTAGATGATACTACTGCTCCTGTGGCGGATGTGGCTACACTTCCAACTATAACGGCACAATGTGAGGTAACTGCAGGAACAATTACTGCTCCTACGGCTACTGATAACTGTGCAGGGACGATAACTGCTACAACTACTGATCCGCTTACCTATTCTGCTCAGGGTACTTATACCATAACATGGACTTATGGCGATGGGAACGGTAACACTGCTACACAAACTCAAACGGTAACAGTAGATGATACTACTGCTCCTGTGGCGGATGTGGCTACACTTCCAACTATAACGGCACAATGTGAGGTAACTGCAGGAACAATTACTGCTCCTACGGCTACTGATAACTGTGCAGGGACGATAACTGCTACAACTACTGATCCGCTTACCTATTCCGCTCAGGGTACTTATACCATAACATGGACTTATGATGATGGTAACGGAAATACTGCTACACAAACACAGTCTGTTGTAGTGGATGATACTACTGCGCCTGTGGCGGATGTGGCAACTCTTCCAACAGTAACAGTAGAGTGTGAGGTAACTGCAGGAACAATTACAGCACCTAC
>NZ_JBELQB010000018.1:0-22426 GCF_046000485.1 Flavobacterium rhizophilum | reverse complement strand
CCTGTGGCGGATGTGGCAACTCTTCCAACAGTAACAGTAGAGTGTGAGGTAACTGCAGGAACAATTACAGCACCTACAGCTACAGATAACTGTGAAGGTACGGTAACCGCTACAACTACTGATCCGCTTACCTATTCCGCTCAGGGTACCCATACTATAACATGGACCTATGATGACGGTAATGGTAACACAACTACTCAAACCCAAACAGTAATAGTAGATGATACAACTGCTCCTGTGGCGGATGTGGCAACTCTTCCAACAGTAACAGTAGAGTGTGAGGTAACTGCAGGAACAATTACAGCACCTACAGCTACTGATAACTGTGAAGGTACGGTAACCGCTACAACTACTGATCCGCTTACTTATACGACTCAGGGTACCCATACTATAACATGGACCTATGATGACGGTAATGGTAACACAACTACTCAAACTCAAACGGTAATAGTAGATGACACAACTACTCCTGTAGCTGATGTAGTTACACTTACAGACATAGTTAATTACTGTGGTGTTATGAGTGATGAAATTCCGGTTCCAACTGCTACAGATAACTGCGCAGGAACAATAACCGCAACAACTTCTGATCCGTTAGATTATACAGAAGTAGGTACATATATAATAACATGGACCTATGATGATGGTAATGGAAACACTACCACTCAAACTCAAAATATAACAGTTGAAGAGTCTCCTCTTAATGCTGTAACATTTGATAACGGAGCATTTACTTACGACGGTACTGTTCATACAATAGAGGTTAATAACTTACCTTCAGGCACTACTGTTTCATACAGTACTTCTCCTGAAACAGGTTCAGACAACGGAGCTATGAATGCAGGTACTTATACTGTAACAGCTACTGTTGACCCGCAACCGGAAGCATTTAACTGTGAATCAATTGTATTAACAGCTACAATCACTATCAATCAGGCTACTCAAACAATTACTTTTGATCCTCTTTCGGTTAAAAACCTTGAAGCTGATCCTGATTTCCAACTGGATGCTACTGCAAGTTCAGGTTTAGAGGTATACTATACATATACTTATACTTCACCAGACCCTGCTGCTGATGTTTCATCTGAAGGATGGGTAGACATGCTTACATCAGGAGAAATCACAATCACTGCACATCAGGATGGTAACGAAAACTACTTACCGGCTGCAACTGTTTCTCAGGTTCTTGTAATTGAAAGTAGTGATGCTTCTATCTTTGGTATGACTGTAGGTGATGAGACTTACAATACTCCTCCAAGCGAGATTTATCACTTAATCGACTGTGGTGATGATTCTGACTCTGTAGAGGTTACTATCGTTACAGAAGTGGGTGCAACTGTAAACCCCGGACACACATTTACTATCCAGACTCCGCAACCGGGTATTTACTCTTATGTGGTAACTGTAACATCTCAGGATGGTACATCTGTTGAAACATACACTATAGTTGTTGAAAGAAGATTTGATTTCTCTGACATAGTAGTTCAGAAATTTGATAACGTACTATTAGTAAACAACAATCCTCAAAACAACGGTGGTTATGAGTTTACTGATTACGAATGGTATAAAAACGGTGTTCTTGTAGGTACCGGTCAATACTTCTCTGAAGGTAACAACCAGTCTGACACACTAGACCCAACTGCCGAGTATATGGTTAAAGTAACTACTACTGATGGTGAAGTACTACAAACGTGTTTAGGACAAATACAGTTACAGCATGCAAGTGGTGCAAGGTTATACCCTAACCCTGTAACATACGGACAACTGGTTACTGTTGAAGCTGATTTCCCTGAAAGTGAACTTGAAAATATGACTATCGCTGTTTACAACCTTAATGGTGCTCTTATAACAGAAGTACAGTCGTCTTCAAGAATAACACAACTGCAATTGCCGTTACAGGCTGCTACTTACATAGTAGTACTTAAAACGCCAAACAACAGTAAAACTTTCAAAGTTCTTGTACAGTAAATAAATAATCCTGCCGCCACGGCGGCAGGATTTATACCATTAAAAATTATATTATGAACAAAAATAAATTTACACAGCTTTCGGCCAAATCGGTAATGGCAGCCTTGCTTCTCATGGGGCTTGGAAAAGCAAATGCGCAAGAGGAAAAAAGCGAGTTTTCTATATATGCCGGAGGTGTATTCTCATCTATATATTATGACCTTGATCAGGGTCAGGTAGACCATGACAATGGAGTACAACTGGGATTAAAATATGCTTTTTACCTAAATGAAAACTGGAGTATTGGTCTTGGTGCCGAATATCAAACCTATAATTCAACTGCAAGGTTTGACTATCTTATAGGAAGTTATAATACTACTGATTTTGAAAACGATCCTTTTGAGTTCAGATACACAACGAGGTCTTACAGAGAGAGCCAGAAACTGGAATATGTAAATGTACCGTTAACAATTCAGTTTGAAACAGGTGACGGTATTACCGATTTCTACGTATCTGCCGGAGTAAAAGCAGGCTTTGCAATGAAAGGCCGTTATGAAACTAAAATGGATGCATTAACAACCAGTGGTTATTATCCGCAGTACAATGCCGAATTATTCGGACCTACCTTTATGGGATTCGGTTCATTTTATCAGGTGAATGCAGGAAAACAGGATCTTGAAACTAAAATAGCATGGTCTGGTACACTGGAAACCGGTGTTAAGCAATATATTGGTGAAAGATCTTCATGCTACATAGGTATTTTTGTTGACTATTGTTTTAACTCAATTGCCGAGAACAAAAACGAAAACATGATAAACTACCCGTCAGATGAAATGCCGGTAAACTTACAGTTTAATTCAGTTATTAATTCATCTTACTCTAAAGATGTACGTTTAATGGCTTATGGTGTAAAGCTACGATTTGCATTCTTTTAAAAAAACATCAAACTACGACGTACAAAAAAAGCAGCCTTTAAGGCTGCTTTTTTATTTTACATTACATTTTCCTCAATGTTATAAGGAATACATCGTTTTCCCTTAAATCAAGTTGCTTGGTAAAATTACCATCCTTCCCTATTTTAACTTCCTCCCTGTAAACAGGAGAACCATTATTATTTTTCTTAATTTGGGCTACCTGCTCCCTGTTTAATTGCGATGGTCTGCCTAAATCATAATAATCAGTATAAGCATCATTAACCCTATACCCTGTTTGGTTTACCTCAAGACTATACTTCCCCTTTTCCAGTCCTGATACTGCAATTTCAAGTTTACCTTTTGCTTTAGCCGGCAAATCCTTTATATAATAAACCTGATTATTGATAGAGTCTCCGGGATGTGTATTGGTAAAATCCCATGCCAGTAACTGGAAATCACCACTCTCTGTTTTACATGCCCAGGAGTGCTTATCATTATTTTTCAGTTCAGTATCGCCCAGTTTGTTTAAAAATGAATATGAATAATACACCGGCTTTTTGATTCCCTGAATGGTTTGCAATCCGAAACCACCGTGGAAAGGGGTAAAACGCGGACCTGCCTCTTCAAAAATATCAGTAAATACCCAATATGACATTGAGTTTACCGTATTACCAACCTGTTTTAGTTTTTCCAGTACATAAGCTGCCTGATGGTAACTGTCATGTATTGGATCGGACGGAGTGTATGATGAGCTCCATTCGGTGTAATGTAGTTCCAGTCCTGGAATTTTAGACGATTCAATCTCATTTCTTGAGTTTATTACATCTCCGCTAACCGACATTTCATCTTTATTCAAAACCGTACCGCTGTTACCAAACTCATCCAGAAACCCCTGTTTTACACCATAGGAATGGGTTGTTACAAAATCGATTGCCACATTATTTTTATAACAGAAATCAATCATTTCGGGTACCCAGTCTGCTCCTGCCGTTGCCGGTCCCCCTACTTTATATTCTTTATTTACACCTTTAACCGCTTTTGCAGTATAATGGTAAAGTTTAAAGTATTCATCCTGAGTACCTGCCCAAAAACCATCAAGGTTAGGCTCGTTCCACACCTCAAAATACCAGCTTTTCACTTCCTCTTCACCATACCTTTCGGTAAAATGTTGTACAAGATTGGTTATTAAACCTTCCCATTTATCATAATCCTTTGGCGGAGTAACATTACCCCTCCACCAGAAAATGGTTTTATCGCCACTTGCCAAAGGTGATGGCATAAAGCCCAATTCTACAAAAGGCTTAACATTTATACTCAGTAAATAATCAAATAAAGGATCTATGTACTGATAGTTGTATTGCGGATTCCCGTTCTTGTCTTCCTTATAAACCGCCATATCATCTACCAGTAAACCATGCATACGTATGTATCTAAAACCACAGTCCTGCTGTGCTAAGGCCAGTTGTTGCTGCCAGTCGGCCCTAAGGCCTTCGTTTGCACGCCCGGCACCTACACATTCATTAAAAAATTTGTTTAATTTTCCCTTTGTTTTGTTCAGGTCTACTTCAATACGCCTTACTGTTTCCGGTTTTGTTTGTGAAATAGCATTTTGAGAACCCACACCTAAAACAAGCGATAAAACAAAACCTGTTTTAAACAGTTTTTTTGATAATGCTGTAATTTTATTTTTCATAATTAATTGCTGATTTACTTATGGTCAAATATACCAAAAGCTATTTATTCCACAATAATTTTCAGAAAAAAGCATAAAAAAACCTCCGGCACAAATTGCACCGGAGGCCCTCACGATAAATAGTCGCGACCTTCTTACAAAGGAAAAACAATATATAAACACCAGAAATTTACTTCCATCCGCCACCTAAAGCCTTATAAATATTAACCATAGCATTCATTTGTGCTTTTTTGGTTTCTATAAGGTCAAATTTAGATTCAAGCGCGTCACGCTGTGTCATTAACACCTCCATATAATCGGCTCTTGCCGATGTGAACAGGTCGTTAGATATATTAATTGATTGTGTTAATGCATCAACTTCTCTAGATTTAAGGTCATAACTTTCCTTAAGGTTATTGATGTTAGAAAGCTGATTAGCCACTTCTATATAAGCATTAAGTATCGTTTTCTCATAATTGAAAACGGCCTGAAGCTGTTTAGAGTTTGCACTGTAATAAGTAGCCTTAATCGCATTTCTGTTAATTAACGGAGCTGCTATATCACCCGCAAGGGAGTACAATAGCGACTCTGGAGTCTTAACCAAATATGCCGGGTCAAATGCCTGGAAGCCTATACCTGCTGATATACCCAGTGAAGGATAAAATCTGGCTTTAGCAACCTTAACATCCAGTTTTGCTGCTGCTAACTCGAATTCAGCCTGTTTAACATCAGGACGGTTTTCAAGCAATTGTGACGGAATACCGGCATAAATGGTTTCAGGCACTAAATTGATAAAGTTTTGATGATCTCTGGCTACAGGCTGAGGGAACCTACCTACAAGGAAGTTAATCCTGTTTTCGGTTTCAACAATCTGCTGCTTTAAATCAAACTGTATGCTTTTTGTATGTAATAACTGTGCTTCAAATCGTTTTACGGCAAGCTCTGTAACACGTGCTGATTCTTTTTGAAGCTTTACAATATTAAGTGCATTGCTTTGTATATCGATATTCTGGTTTACAAGTGCCAGCTGATTGTCTAACGCTAAAAGCTCATAGTATGAATTAGCTATTTCGGCAATCAGGTTAGTAACCATAAAGTTTTTACCTTCTACAGTAGCAAGATAATTGCTGATTGCTGATTTTTTGGCATTGTGCAGTTTGTTCCAAATATCTATTTCCCAGTTGGCATAAGCCCCAATCATATAATCAGGAAGCGGTTCAGGAAACTCTTTACCCGGCTTGATTTCAGTATTGGCATCATTAGCTCCCTGGCTGGTATACCTACCTACTTTTTCAATTCCGGCACCACCTTTAACTCCTACAAACGGAAGATACTCCCCTTTTCTGGCTTTAATCTCATTTCTGGAAATTTGTATTTCCTGCATGGTGATATTAAGTTCCTGATTGTTTTGTAATGCAACATCAATCAGGGTATCCAGATACGGATCTGTAAAATACTCTTTCCACTTAAGCTGAGCTATGTTTGTAGTATCCTGCGAGCCGTTAAAACTCGCAGGTGTTTCTGTATTTGCTTCACGCTGAACTAAAGAAGGTGTTTTACATCCTGTAAATGTTAGTACCAGGCATCCTGCTACCACATATACATATTTATATTTACTAAACATCTTACTCATTTTCATCAGTATTATCGAATTTATCTATTTGATGTACAAACTCATCAGATAATGAGCTTTCATCTTCATCCTTAATCAGTTTTCTTCCGTCAGCAAGGGAACCGAAAATATAGTACAGTCCCGGAACAATAATTACACCGAAAATAGTACCGAATAACATACCACCCATCGCAGATGCACCAATGGTTCTGTTACCAATCGCACCGGCACCTGTTGCAATGATTAACGGAATTAATCCCGCAATGAAGGCAAACGATGTCATAAGGATAGGACGGAAACGTACCTTGGCACCCTCAATGGCAGCCTCGAGTATTGTAGATCCCTGATGATGCTTGAGTACCGCAAACTCAACAATAAGTACGGCGTTCTTACCGAGTAGCCCGACGAGCATGATAAGACCGATTTGTGCGTAAATATCGTTTTGAAGTCCCATTAACTTAAGCAGCATGAATGAACCGAATACACCCACAGGTAGTGAGAATATTACTGCTAGAGGTATAATGAAACTTTCATACTGTGCTGCAAGTACAAAGTATACGAATGCTAGTACAATAAGGAAAATATAAAGTGACTCGTTACCTCTGTTAGCCTCATCAAACGAAAGACCTTCCCATGCAATGTCATAACCTTTAGGAAGCGACTCTTTAGCTACTTCACGAATAGCCTGAATTGCATCTGCAGTAGTGTAACCTGCTGCCGGAAGCCCCCTTATGGCTGCCGAGTTGTACATGTTGTAACGTGTAATCTCATTAGGTCCCTGAGTCTTTTTAAGTTTCATGAATGCTGAATAAGGTACCATTTCACCATGATCGTTTTTAACGAATAGGTTTAGTACATCAGACGGTAATCTTCTGAATTTAGGATCTGACTGAACGTATACTTTAAAGAAACGACCAAACTTAATGAAACCCTGTTCGTAGGTACTACCTATCAGGATATCAAGGTTTTCCATTGCTTTACCAACAGAAACTCCTTTCTGCATAGCCAAGTCGTTATCGATTTCAAGTTCGTATTGAGGGTAGTTTGCCGCAAAGAAGGTAAATAAACCTGTAAGCTCTTTACGTTTACCTAAATCCTCAAGGAATTTTTTATTAATCTTATCGAAATCCTGATAATCAGTGGTGGTATTTTTATCTAACAAACGCATTGAGAAACCTCCTGATGAACCAAATCCGGGGATGGCTGGCGGTTCGAAGAACTCTATAGTTGCTCCTAAACCTTTCGATTTTTCTTCCAGCTCTTCCATGATCTCGGTAACAGAGTGCTCCCTTTCATGCCATGTTTTAAGGTTAATAAGACAAGTACCGGCATTAGATCCCCTACCTTCTGTCATAATCTCATAACCTGCTAATGATGATACCGACTCTACTCCTTCTACATCCTCACAAATTTTCTGTAACCTTTGTGATACCTGGTTTGTTGTTTCCAATGTAGATCCCGGAGGCGTTTGTATAATCGCATATATAGTACCCTGGTCTTCACTTGGTATGAAACCTGAAGGAAGTACCTGGCTCTCAAAATAAATACCTGCACAGAAACCACCTAATATAAGGAATGTAAGTAACCTTCTGCTAACTATCCTTTTTAATATAGCTACATATTTACCTGTAAGTTTATCAAAACCACGGTTAAAGCTATCCAGTGCTTTGGTAAATACATTTGGTTTAGAATGGTGTGCATGGTGATTTTTTAACAGCATAGCACACAATACCGGTGTAAGGGTAAGTGCGATAATTGCCGAAATCACAATCGAACTCGCCATAGTAATAGAGAACTGCCTATAGAAGGTACCTACCGGACCTGTCATGAACGATATAGGTAAGAATACCGATACCATTACCGCAGTAATCGCTATAATCGCACCACTAATTTCACCTAATACCCTTTTTACTGCCTGATATGGTGTTATGTTAGGGAACTCGTCAAACTTGGCGTGGACGGCCTCCACCACCACAATGGCGTCATCCACCACAATACCAATTGCAAGTACAAGTGCAAACAGGGTTACAAGGTTAATAGATAACCCGAAGAACTGTATAACAAAAAATGCCCCTATAAGCGACACTGGCACCGCAAGTATTGGAATAAGTGTAGATCTCCAGTCGCCAAGGAAAACAAACACTACAATTGCCACAAGAATAAAGGCATCCCTTAGCGTATGGATAACCTGCTCAATAGAGGCATCAAGGAATTGGGAAACGTCATAACTGATTTTGTAATCCATGCCCGGAGGGAAAGTTTCCTTCATCTCCTCAAGCTTAGCTTTTACGGCAGCGATTACATCACTCGCGTTACTACCATAGTTCTGTTTTAATACTATGGAAGCCGATGGGTGTCCGTCAAGGTTAGAGTAAATATCGAAGAATTCACTTCCTAACTCTACCTTACCTATATCACCCAGGCGAATACGCTCACCATCTGCATTGGCACGAACAATAATATTTTCATATTCAGATGGTTCACTGTATCTACCCTTATAAGTTAATACATATTCTAACGACTGGGCTTCGATACCCGAACTTTGCCCGATACGACCCGGACGACCTACAATACTCTGTTCGGCCATTGCGTCCATAACCTCGTCAACAGATACATGGTAAGCTCTCATACGGTCAGGGTTTAACCAAACACGCATTGCATAGGTTCTACTACCTAATATTTGAGATCTTGCCACACCCTTAATCCTGTTGATTTCAGGAATCATTTTTACGTTAGCATAGTTGTACAGGAACTTTTCGTCCATGTTTTTGCCGGTTGCATATAGGTTAACGTACATCAACATACTCGGCTGGATTGGGGTAATTACAACCCCCTCACGTTGAACCAGTTCGGGCAAGAGGGGCATAACCTGGTCGACCCTCGTTTTTACCCTGATTACCGCCTGGTTAGGGTCGGTACCCGGTTCAAAAATAATTCTTAAAGTAGCTTCACCTGCACTGGTTGCATCGGTAGCCATATAACGCATGTCCTGAACACCATTAATAGAGTTCTCTAAGGTAATCAGGGTCGATTTTACTAATACGTCTGCACTGGCCCCAGGGTAAGCTATAAAAACATTTACGGTAGTTGGCGCAATCTGGGGAAATTGCGATATTGGCAACTGTTTGATTGCCAACGAACCTACAAATACGATAATAATAGATATTACTATCGCAAATACAGGCCTATGTATGAATTTATTAAACATTTGATCTTTTTTTAAGTTATTCGATTATTCTGCATATAGCTCCAAATGCGATATAACATGTTTAGGGTCTTCCAGTTTGTATTCTATTTTCTCGTTTTCTTTAACAAGACGGATACCTTCCAGAAGGATCTTATCACTTTCTGATAAGCCTGATTCAATGATAAAGATGTGAGGCAGCTCGGCAGCTATTTTAATCTCTCTTGATTTTATCTTATTATCTTTATCCAATACATAAACATATTTCTTTTCAAGCACCTCAAAAGTTGCTTTTTGCGGAATAATCATAGCATTTTGAAACGGTATTTTCATTTGGATACTACCTGTTTCACCATGCCTTAATAATCCGTTTGGATTAGGGAATGTAGCCCTGAAAGGTATGTTACCGGTTTCGTTGTCAAAATCGGCCTCAATTGTTTCTACAATACCTTCCTGGTTGAATAACTTGTTGTTAGCCATTAAAAGGCCTACTTTAGCTTTACCACCTTCTTTAGCAGACTCTTTATAGTCAAGGTATTCTGCTTCAGGTACGTTATAGTACACCCACATTTTACTGTTGTCAGAAAGATTAGTTAACAAATCTCCTTCGTCCACAAGACTACCCTGTCTTACATGGAAACGGTCAATAATACCGTCAAAAGGGGCCCTGATTTCAGTAAATCCAAGGTGAACTTCTGCTAAAGCCAGCTCTGCCTTAGCTTTGTCATACTTCGCTTTAGCCATAGCAAGCTCATTTGGAGCCACTACATTACTATCAGCAAGTCTTTTAGTATTTTGGTATTCAATTTCAGCAAAATTAGCCTCGGCTTTTGCCTTTTGCATTTCTGCCTCATAGAGTTTAGGCATAATTTGGAACAGTAGCTGTCCTTTTTTAACAGACTGACCTTCATCTACATAAATTTTTTCAAGATAACCTCTTTCCTGAGCCCTAAGTTCGATGTGTTGTATCGAGTGTATCTGGCACACGTATTCATCAGTAATGATGGTGTCCATTTTTACAGGGTTTGTAACAAGGAATTTAGTTTCCACTTCCTTCTCTTCTTTGTCTGTTTTGCAGCTTGTATAGCACAATAATGCACACAAACTCACGAGCATGAGTACTCTCTTCATAATAAATTTTGCTTTTTTTAAAACAATACGATTTTCTTGATATTCTTTTTTCTGGTATAGGTCGTGTACAACTAAATACACGGATATATATTCTTTTGGCCCTAAGCCGCGTGAATACACATAATGTTTAAATGCGAAAAATCAGGCAAACAAGAAGTTATCTACCTGAACGATGGGTTGAGAATCAAAGTCTGATTACTCGAAAAACAATATATTTCCTGTAAGATGAGAAATATGAAAAAGGCTTACTTTGTGGTAAGCTTTCTTTTACGTATCTGTGAGAGTACCCTAAAGTTTGGGCATAAAGTGCAGTGGTAAAGTAGTTATTGATTTCCAGATATTTTTTATAGGAAACCAATTCTTCGTCGTCACCTTCATTATCGGTAACAACAATTTTGTCGTTTTGTCTTTCGGTATGAGTCCTGTATGGAATTGACCTGAAGTAAGAGGCGTCATAATCCTGACTAAACCCAAAATCAAACTGTAAAGCTAACGATTCAGCATTTTCTCCCAATGCATAGCTATTGTGTGCCTGATAAGGATGAGCGCTTAAAACGCCCTGTCCCCCTAGCAGGACTACAAAAAGCATTAGAAAAAATCTGGTTAGCATATTTTTCATGGGCACCAAAATTACATAAACAAGATTATACTGGCAAGCAGTTTGGTATTAAATATTAACACATCTTAACATACTATAGTTTTCACTCGTTTTCGTAAGCATTGTTAACATTAAATTTACATTAACTCCTTCTAAAGCTAAAAAATAAATCACTTTCCGGTTTAAACCAAAAACAATGCCAAAAAACTATATTTTAACTAAAACAATTTACTATAACGATGTAGTTATACAATAAAAACCATAAGCATAAATATACATCCAACTTAAAAGAATTATTTTGACAGATCACAATAACATATCTTACGATTCGGAATCACCAATCTTCTATTAACGGTACAAACTATATGGCAAAATTTAAAGGAAACAGTAAAACGTTTGCCTAACAACGATGCTCTGGTATTAATTGAACAAAACTACCGTAGCTCATACAGCGAATTTTATAATCAAACCACTACTGTTGCTAAAAACCCGGAAATTTACTGTTGATTTCCCTGTAACCATAACAGGAAAAGTGCGTAATGTAGAAATGCGCGAAATATCTATTAAAGAGCTGGTACTGGAAGGTTTACTTAAAATTAAAACGTCATGATTTAATCCTAAAAAATTCAAAAAAAATATAACTACCGTTTTTTAATTGAATTTATTTCTATATTTGCGAAGTACAAAAAGGACAAAATTTTACTATGATTTTTAATCAGCTACATCATCATCATTTTCAAACTGGCTCAAATGCGAGGAGGAAATGATATTGTAGTAACCTAAAATATTTTCTAAACCCGTTTGAGTAAAATCAGACGGGTTTTTTATTTAATCGAGCTCTCCCCTTCTGCTTTTTACTCAGGCATCATTTTAAAAACAATGAGTAAATTAAAAATAGCCGTTCAGAAAAACGGAAGGCTCAGCGAAAAATCGCTGCAACTGCTAAATAAATGCGGCATAAGGCTGCTAAACGGAGAGCGTACACTTAAAGCTTCTTCACAAAACTTCCCTATTGAGGTACTTTTCTTAAGGGACGACGATATTCCACAATACGTAGAACAAGGCGTTGCCGATGTAGGCATACTAGGCGAAAACGAGGTTTGGGAACAAAACAAAAATGTAACCGTAGTTAAAAAACTGGGATTTGCCAACTGCAGGCTGTCTTTGGCCCTACCCAAAGAAACCCAATACAACGGAGTATCTTATTTCAACAATAAAAAGATAGCTACCAGTTATCCTTTTATCCTTCAGAAGTTTTTTTACGAAAACAACATCACAGCCGAAATAGAAACTATTAGCGGTAGCGTAGAAATCGCTCCGGGAATAGGTCTTGCCGATGGCATTTTTGATATTGTAAGTACAGGAAGTACCCTACAGATGAACGGACTTAAAGAGGTAGAAACAGTTGCTAAAAGTGAAGCTGTACTTATTAGTAATCCTTCGCTAGGGATTGAAAAGGAAGACATTCTAAACCAGTTACTTTTCAGGATACAGTCGGTTATAAATGCTGCCGAAAACAAATACATACTCCTTAATGCCCCAAACGATTCGGTACAACAGATAGCACAGGTGTTGCCCGGCATGAAAAGCCCTACGGTACTTCCACTAAAGGAAGAAGGATGGAGCAGTATACACTCGGTAATACGCGAAGATGAGTTTTGGGATAATATAGACCGCCTTAAAACCCTTGGCGCAGAAGGTATCCTTATTGTTAATGTGGAAAAAATGATTCTTTAAGCTATGATACAAACCGTTTTATACCCAGAGAAAAATACATGGGAAGCTTTGTGCCAAAGACCACAACTCCCTGTTGCCAACCTTGAAAACCTTACCCGTCAGATTTTTGACGAAATAAGCAAAAAAGGTGATGATGCCGTAAAGAAATACACAGGCTTTTTTGATGGTGTAGTGCCCGATAGCCTTCAGCTAACCGAAGATGAAATAACCGAAGGTGCAGCAAAGGTATCGACTGAGTTAAAGGAAGCCATACAATTGGCCAAAGCCAACATTGAAGCCTTCCACTCTATTCAAAAAGAAGAGAAAAACAGTATAGAAACCATGTCTGGTGTAAGCTGCTGGAGGGAAAACAGAGCGATTGATAAAGTAGGGATTTACATTCCCGGCGGATCGGCACCTCTTTTCTCTACCGTTCTTATGCTTGCCATACCGGCAAAAATTGCAAGCTGTAAAGAGATTGTACTTTGTACTCCGCCCGATAAAAAGGGAAATATAAACAGTGCCATATTATATGCTGCCCAACTTACCGGAATTACCAAAATATATCGTGTAGGTGGTATTCAGGCAATTGGGGCAATGGCATTGGGTACCGAAACCATCCCTAAAACCTATAAGATATTCGGTCCGGGAAACCAGTATGTAACCGCAGCCAAACAAACTGCATTAAGCTATGGAGTCGCTATCGATTTACCTGCCGGACCAAGTGAGCTGTTAGTTATTGCCGACAATACGGCCAATCCGGAATATGTGGCAGCCGACCTTCTTTCTCAGGCAGAACACGGTCCCGACAGTCAGGTAGTACTGCTCAGCGATAGTGAAGAAATTATCCGCCAAACCACAAAAGCACTTACAAAACAGGTAAAGAATTTACCTCGAAAGGAAATATCCCTAAAGGCACTTATTAACAGCAAAGTCATATTACTTAATGATTTAACTGAATGTATTGCATTCAGCAACCTGTATGCACCGGAACACCTTATTATAGCCAGTGATAACGCTGAAAACTATACAGATGGTGTTACCAATGCCGGATCTGTTTTTCTGGGTAATTACAGTTGTGAGAGTGCAGGTGATTATGCAAGTGGTACCAATCACACCCTGCCTACAAACGGATATGCTACAAGTTATAGCGGAGTATCGGTAGACAGTTTTATTAAAAAGATAACCTTTCAGAAAATAACCAAACAGGGATTACAAAATATTGGTCGGGCAATAGAGGTTATGGCTACTGCCGAACAACTGGAAGCTCACAAAAATGCAGTTAGTATACGATTAAAAGACATTGGTAATGAATAGTATAGAGAAAATGGTACGTCCTAATATACTGACACTTCAGGCCTATTCTTCTGCTCGTGAAGAATTTACGGGTAGCGAAGGAATATTCCTTGATGCTAACGAGAATCCGTTTGGTGAACTAAACCGCTATCCTGATCCTTTACAGAAAGAGCTAAAGCAAAGGCTTTCTGTTATTAAAGGTGTACCACCACAAAACATATTTACAGGCAACGGAAGCGATGAGGCCATTGACCTTTGTTTCAGGATATTTTGCGAACCCGGAAAAGACAAGGCACTTACCTTCACTCCTACCTATGGCATGTATGAAGTATCGGCAACAATAAATAATACCCAACTGATTAAAGTACCGTTAAACAATGATTTCCAAATTGATAAAAACAAAGCATTATTGGCATTGGAAGACGAAAGCATAAAGTTGGTGTTCATCTGTTCACCTAATAACCCGACGGGAAACTGCTTAGATGCAGCCGAATTCATTATACAAAACTTTAAAAGTATTGTGGTTGTAGATGAAGCTTATGCCGACTTCTGTTCCACCACGCTGGTAAACAAACTGCAAGAATACCCTAACCTGATTGTATTACAAACCCTGAGTAAAGCCTGGGGGCTTGCAGCAGCGCGTGTAGGTATAGCCTACGCATCACCATTTATCATCAGTCTTTTTAATAAGATTAAGCCCCCTTATAATATTAGTAAACTTAACTATACGGCAGTCATTAAGGCTTTAGAGAATACTGATAATTATGAGAGTCAGAAAAAACTACTTATCGAAGAACGTCAAAAACTGAGCGAAGCTCTGTCTCAAATACCAATCGTAAAGAAAGTATATCCTTCGCAGGCTAACTTTTTACTGGTAGAGGTTAATGATGCTAATTCTGTATATCAAAATCTTATACAACAGGGAATCATTATACGCAACCGAAACAAAGAGGTTAAAAACTGTATCAGGATATCTATTGGTACACCACAGGAAAATAAAGCCTTACTAACCGCATTACAAAACATTTCAGTATGAAAAAAGTACTATTTATAGACCGCGACGGTACATTGATAATAGAGCCTCCTGTAGATTATCAGTTAGACAGCCTCGAAAAACTGGAGTTTTACCCGGGAGTATTTCAGGGGCTTTCAAAAATCGCACGCGAACTGGATTACGAACTGGTTATGGTTACCAATCAGGACGGACTGGGAACTGCCTCTTTCCCTGAAGACACCTTTTGGCCAGCACAAAACAAAATCATTCAGGCTTTTCAAAATGAGGGCATCACATTTAGTGAGGTACTTATTGATAAAAGTTTTCCTAAAGATAATCTGCCTACCCGAAAGCCGGGAACAGCTATGCTTACACATTACCTAAAAGGTGATTATGATTTGGCAAATTCCTATGTTATTGGCGACAGGCTAACCGATGTACAACTGGCAGAAAATATGGGATGTAAGTCGGTTTTTATTGGAAAGGAATGCGACAAGGCTACCCTTGTAACCCAAAGTTGGGATATTATATACCAATACCTGAAAGCAAAACCAAGGACAGCCACCGTTAACCGAAAAACCAGTGAAACCAATATAGCTATAGCACTTAATCTGGACGGTTCTGGAAAAAGTAATATCGATACCGGACTTGGATTTTTCAATCACATGTTGGATCAGTTGGCACGCCACGGCGGAGTAGATTTAGAAATTACAGTTAAGGGAGACTTGCATATAGACGAACATCATACTATTGAAGATACTGCACTGGCACTAGGCGAAGCTTTCCTGAAAGCACTGGGCAGCAAAAAAGGAATTGAACGTTATGGTTTCCTGCTCCCTATGGATGATTGCCTTGCTCAGGTAGCCATTGATTTTGGCGGAAGGCCGTGGTTAGTTTGGGAAGCTAATTTCAATCGTGAGAAAGTGGGCGAAATGCCTACCGAAATGTTCCTTCACTTTTTTAAATCATTTAGTGATACTGCTAAGTGCAACCTGAATATAAAGGCCGAAGGCGATAACGAACACCACAAAATAGAAGCTATTTTCAAGGCTTTTGCAAAAGCCATAAAAATGGCCATTAAACAAACAGATAATTATACTATACCCAGTACAAAAGGAGTGTTATGATAGTGATTATAAAATATAATGCGGGTAATACCCAGTCCGTAGAAAATGCTGTTCGCAGGCTGGGTTATGACTGCATCGTTACCAACGATATTGAAGAGATAAAAAAGGCAGACAAGGTTATCTTCCCCGGTGTAGGCGAAGCAGCAACAGCCATGCAGCACCTACAGGCAAACGGACTCGACTTAGTAATAAAAGGACTCAAACAGCCAGTTTTAGGGATATGCCTTGGGCTACAGCTTATGTGCAATTATACCGAAGAAGGTAACACAAACGGACTGGGCATTTTTGATATAAACGTGAAAAAATTCCCTCCTCTTGATATTGTACCTCATATGGGCTGGAACACCTTGAGCAATTTTAAAGGCGGACTATTCACTAATATTAATGAAGACGAGCATTTCTACTTTGTGCACAGTTACTATGCAGAGGATTCTCCCCTTTCTGTTGCACAATGTGATTACATTCTACCTTATAGTGCTGCGCTGCAAAAAGATAATTTTTATGCAGTGCAGTTTCACCCTGAGAAGTCGGGTACAGCCGGAGAACAGCTATTAAAAAACTTTTTAAACTTATGAGAATCATTCCTGCCATAGATATTATTAACGGTAAGTGTGTACGACTTACCAAAGGCAACTATGCTACCCAAAAAACGTATAACGAGAACCCGGTAGAGGTTGCCCGTTCCTTTGAGGATGCCGGAATAAAATACCTGCATCTGGTTGATCTAGACGGAGCCAAATCGGGCAGTATTGTTAACCATAAAGTATTGGAAAGTATTGCCTCTCAAACTAATCTTATTATTGATTTTGGTGGTGGTGTGAAATCAGACATAGATATACAAAAAGCCTTTGATTATGGTGCTTCACAAATCACTGTCGGTAGCATTGCGATAAAAAACTCTAACAAAGTAGGTGAATGGCTTTCACAATATGGATCAGATAAAATTATACTGGGAGCCGACTGTAACAACCGCAAAATAGCCGTGAACGGTTGGCTACAGGAAAGTGACACCGATGTGCTAGAGTTTATACAAGGCTATCAAAAAAAGGGAATCAAAGCAGTTATCTGTACCGATATCGCTAAAGACGGGATGCTACAGGGCCCATCAGTAAACCTGTATAAAGAGATAATCGGTTCAACAAACATTAACCTGATAGCCAGCGGAGGTATTACAAACATTCAGGATGTACTTGATATGAAAGCTATAGGGTGTGAAGGGGCTATTATTGGCAAGGCACTGTATGAAGGAAAAATTGAACTTAAAGAATTAAGTAAACTATGCTGAAGAAAAGAATAATACCCTGCCTCGACATCAAAGACGGTAGGGTTGTAAAAGGAATTAATTTTAAAGGGTTAAGGGATGCGGGAAACCCTATAGAACTGGCCTCACGATATACACAGGAAGGTGCAGATGAACTAGTTTTTCTGGATATTACCGCTACTCTGGAAAAAAGAAAAACACTAGCCAGCCTTGTTACCGAAATTGCAAAAGAGATAAATATTCCCTTCATCGTAGGTGGTGGTATAAACACCACGGATGATGCCGAATACCTTATAAGCCGTGGTGCCGATAAGGTAAGTGTAAATTCATCGGCAGTTAAAAACCCTAAACTGATAAGCCAGATAGCCAAAAACTGTGGCAGTCAGGCTGTAGTACTCGCTATTGATGCTAAAAAAGTAAACAACAACTGGGAAGTATTCATTAACGCAGGTAAAACGGCAACAGGCATTGAGCTTGCCAGTTGGGCAAAATATGGCGAACAACTGGGCGCAGGCGAAATATTACTTACCTCCATGAATAATGATGGTATAAAAAACGGTTTTGCCATTGATGCCCTTAACATTGTTGGCAATAACGTAAACATCCCTGTTATAGCCTCCGGCGGTGCGGGCAATATGGAACATTTCACATCAGTATTTAGTGAAACCAAAGCCACCGCTGCACTGGCTGCCAGTATTTTCCATTACAACGAGATAAGTATCCCTCAACTTAAAACCTATTTACAACAAAATAACATACCCGTAAGATGAAACCCGATTTTAATAAAACAAACGGACTTATACCAGCCATAATACAGGATGCAATAACCCAGCAGGTACTCATGCTGGGATATATGAATGAAGAGGCTTTTATCAAAACTCAGCTTGAAAAGAGAGTGACTTTTTATAGTCGTAGCCGAAATGAGCTATGGACAAAAGGCAAAACATCAGGCAACTATCTAAATGTAGTATCTATGAGCCTCGATTGTGATAACGATACCATTTTGATACAGGCAAAACCAGTAGGGCCTACCTGCCACACCGGAGCTACAACTTGCTTTGGAGAACCCGATTGCAAAGGTTACCTCTACCAGCTTGAAGAAACTATTTCAGAAAGAATACAGTCAGGCTCTGATGCTTCCTATACCAATACACTCTTTAAAAGGGGAATTAATAAAGTAGCTCAAAAGGTAGGTGAAGAAGCCGTAGAACTTGTCATAGAAGCTAAAGATACTAATGAAGAATTATTCAAAAATGAAGCTGCTGATTTACTATATCATTTTTTAATCCTGCTTAAAATTAAATCTTTAAACCTTAATGATATTGAGAAAGTTTTAAAAACAAGAAGCAGATGACACTACCCTAACCATAAACCAAACTAAATTTTAACTTAATATTTAAATAATAAATTATTATTTTTTAATAAAGGATAACTTATTAAATAAAGTTAACAAGTTTATTCGGAGGTTTTAAAAATACTGTATATTTAGCCCGTCAAAATCATCCTTATAAAATAATTTTTAGTCCATGAAAAAATTACTACTTTTATTAGGATTGATGAGTTGTGTACATTCCTTTGGGCAATGCCCGGGTGATACTCAGGCCCCTTATTCGGGCATAGCTTCGGGCTCAACGAGTATTTCTCAAAGAGGAAGAACGTCTACCTACACAAACGTCAATCTTAACGGTACCGGCACAAATGAAGCTTTTGTGACTCCGGGCGCAACCGTTACTTTTTCTTATGATTATTCAATGGTGTACAACACCGGTGGAGCATGTCCAACCTGTCCTACACAACACTTTGTAGGTATGAATAACGTGTTTACCAACTGTCATGAGGAAGGTACAGGAAACATTTCCATTTCATTTACCGCACCAACGGCAGAAGGATCTTATTACATCACGCAATCCAGTGATTGGGCTGCAGGATGTTATGCTTTTAACAGCTTTGATCCAAACAACTCATATGCTGCGGTTGCCGTATTACATGTAGGTGTACCAACTTTAATCCCTCCTGCAGATGTTGTTGTAAACAGTACAACTGCAGCCTGTACTACAGTAGTAAACGGAATACGAATTGTTGCTATTGATGATTGTCCAGATCCTGTAACGGTTACTTATGATATAACTGGTGCTACAACAGGAACAGGAACTGGTGATGCCAGCGGAACAACATTTAATGCAGGTGTTAGTACTGTAACTTATACCGCTACTGATTCATCTCTAAACAGTTCTACTGCTACATTTACAGTAACAGTAACCGGAACAACAGCTACCATAGGATCACAAACTAATGTTTCGTGTAACGGTAATGCCGATGGTACTGCAACTATTGATGTAACTGGAGGTATAACTCCTTATACCTATCTTTGGAGTGACGGACAGACAACTGCAACCGCTACAGGTCTGGCTGCAGCAGATTATACAGTAACTGTTGCAGATGCTGTAGGTTGTACAACAACTGTTGATGTTACAATTACTGAGCCTAATCCTCTTGCTATAACTCCTTCTCAGGTTAATATTTTATGTAACGGTGATAATACAGGAGAAGCTACAGTAACAGTTACAGGTGGTACTGGTGTTTACACTTATGACTGGAGTGACGGGCAAGCAGGTGCTACCGCTACAGGATTAACAGCAGGGTCTTACTCTGTGGATGTTACTGATGAAAGCGGATGTACATTAAGTGAGAGCTTTACAATTACCGAACTTCCTGCACTAACAGCAACCGCTACAGGTGTTGATATTGTTTGTAACGGAGATGCTTCGGGCTCTGCTTCTGTTGCTGTAACAGGCGGTACAGCTCCTTATACTTACTTATGGAGTACTACTGAAACTACCGCTACTATTTCAAACCTAACTGCGGGTAATTATACTGTAGATATTGAAGATGCTAACGGATGTACTACAAATGCTTCGGTTACAATTAACGAATCACCAGCCCTTGTACTTAACGAAACCCATACGGATGTTCAGTGTAATGGTAATAATACTGGGGTAGCTTCTGTTATTGTAACAGGTGGTGCCACTCCTTATACTTACCTTTGGGATAACGGAGAAGAATCTGCCACTATTACAAACTTATTGGCAGGAACATATACTGTGGAAGTTAAAGACAACAATAACTGCACTAAATCGCTTACTATTGAAATACAGGAGCCAGATGCTTTAGAATCTACTCCTAGTCAGGTTGATATATTATGTAATGGTGATAACACAGGTGCAGCCTCTCTTACCATAACAGGTGGTGTGGGACCATATTCCTATTTGTGGGATACAGGTGAAATTACAGACAATATAGCTAACCTTGTTGCCGGTAACTATTCTGTAATTGTTACCGACGCTAACGGGTGTACTTTAACCCAATTATATACTATAGAAGAACCAGATCCTCTTTCTGTTAATCCTACCCAACAGAATATACTGTGTAATGGTAATGCTACAGGTTCGGCTACTGCTACAGTATCAGGAGGAACATCGCCTTACAATTACTTGTGGAGTAACGGCGAAGCTACAGCTACTATCAGTGGACTTACATCCGGAAACTATTCAGTAGGTATAACAGATGCTAATGGGTGTACAATTTCACAGTCATTCTTTATTAGTCAGCCAAATGCACTTACAGCTACCACAGCTAAAAGTGATATTGCGTGTAACGGTGATGATACAGGTGTAGCATCAATAACTGTTTCAGGTGGTGTTGCTCCCTATACATATGAGTGGAGTAATGGTGAAGATACTGCTGCTATAACAGGACTAACTGCAGGTATTTATACTGTTGAAGTTACAGATACTAACGGGTGTACACTTACAAGATCTTTTGATATACAACAACCTGATCCGCTTTTTGCAACTACAACACAAATAGATGTTTTATGTAACGGTGCTGCAACCGGTGAAGCAACTATCACTGTAACCGGAGGTATTCCCCCTTATTCTTATTTATGGGATAATGGTCAGGCTACCCCTACAGCAACCGGACTTACTGCAGGAGCTCATTCTGTTTTTGTAAACGATGCTAATGGATGTACTTTAACACAATCAATCTTTATTGAACAACCAGATCCTTTAGTAGTAACTCCAAATACAACTAAGAGTGATGTACTTTGTAATGGTGGTACTTCAGGTAATGCAACCATAGTAGTTGAAGGTGGTGTAGCCCCTTACACCTATTTATGGAGTGACGGACAGGAAACTCTAACAGCAGTGGGTCTTGCTGCAAATATTTATACTGTTGAAGTAACCGATGCTAATGGATGTATTCTTAATTATGAATTTGATATTCAGGAACCGGCTGCTTTAACATCTACTCCGTCACAAACAAACATTATATGTAACGGTAATGCAACAGGAGCTGCTTCAGTTGTTATTAATGGAGGTGTTGCTCCATATACATATGAATGGAATACAGGAGCAACTACTGATGCTATTTCCGGACTTACTGCCGGTACTTACTATGTAACGGTAACCGATGATAACGGATGTATTTTGATACAAAACTTCAACATTAATGAGCCACCTGCATTAGCTGTAGGCCCTGCAACTGCTCAAACAGACATTCTTTGTAATGGCGCCGCTAACGGTAGCGCTACTATAGATGTAACTGGTGGTACCACTCCTTATTCATATTTATGGAGCGACGGACAAACAACACCTACTGCTACAGGACTTACAGCAGGTACTTATGATGTTTTAGTTACCGACTTTAATAACTGTACCTTATCTTATGAATTTGTAATTGATCAACCGGATGCATTACTACTTACTGCATCTCAAACAGATGTTCTTTGTAATGGTAATAATACAGGTGAAGCAACTGTTATTGTTGAAGGTGGTGTTACCCCTTACTCATACGACTGGAGTAACGGAGAGATAACAAGTACTATTACAGGACTTACAGCCGGTACTTACACTGTTGATATTACCGATGCTAACGGATGTAGTTTAACTCAGGAATTTATAATCGACGAACCGG
>NZ_JBELQB010000017.1:0-85176 GCF_046000485.1 Flavobacterium rhizophilum | reverse complement strand
GGTTTTCATAGTAAGATGTGGTTGATTTACGCATCATAAAACTACTTAAAACTGTTAAAAATTTAACTTTTTTAACAACAATTTAACCTTTTACAGTACTTTTATTTAAGATTTCTCCAGTTTCGGAGCGTAAACCAGACGAAATAAATAAATAAAAAATAAATACTTCTCATAAAATGCTTGATATACCATATTTTTGGACTTGTACCTTTATTAAAGAATATAGTAGTTATTGTAACCTTTTTCATCATGTATGATTTTTCTTTATTCAGAGGTACAATTTGTTTGTTAATATCTTTCGTTATATAGTCGCATAAAACTTTTCTAAAATGATACTTTTCCCACATCATACATTTTTTTAATGATAAAAGTATAATAATCATCTAATGAAGGTAATAAGTACGACTAAAATTAAAGATTTATAATTAAACATCTCAAAGAAAATATTAAAACAAAATGGCATAAAAATAATATTAAGACTTAAGAAATTATTTTTTCTAAAGAACTACTATAAAACTATATCTTCTTCAAGAGTTTACATTATTCAAATTTATAAATTCGACTATCTTCATCAAGTCGCTTAATAATTTTCATAACCTTTGAATGTGGCATGTTATGAGTATAAAGAAGCATACAATAAATATTTGCATACTCATTGTAAATATTAGTAGCAAAAATACCGGTATCATCTGATCCTACTACAATTGGTGGAATACTTTTCCCTTCTTCTTGCCATTTTACCCAATTTAATAAATGATAAGTACTATAATTTTTATGAAATCCAATACGAACATTACTGGTAGGCAGGGTCTCTATTACTATTTCTCTTTTTGTCATTTCATGGAGTAATTCAAGTTGAAGAAGCTCAACATCTTCTGCTTTTAAAATATCAAATGGGTCAATACTGATAATTTTATCAAATCCAGATCGATTATTAAGATTATGATAGGTTTTCAGCAATTTGTAAGCTTTATCGTTTTTAAGCTCATTTCTACTATTTACAAATCCATTATTAATAATAAAACACCATTCCTCTTCATCATAAATATTATTTAAAATTAGGTTCTCTCTATCTGATTCCAATGCATGAACCGGACAACATTGGCGCATTAACCATGCTTTTTCTAATATAGCTACTGGAAAATGTTTGTTATATATAAGAAAACTTAGTTCACTTACTTTATTTATAATAAACGGAAGTATACTATTTAGTGATTCAATCTTTCTCTTGATAATTAAATGATAGGTAAAAATTAAATCATCGAGATAATCTCCTTGTTTAACTAGTAGCTTACAACCTATATTATTTTTCCATTGCATTGGAGAGAGCCCCGAAGCTGTAGCGTGCCCTATACGATCTCCTTTTTGTAAATCACAAAAAACAATAGCTTCATAAATAGCTCTAATTCCGCTTAATATATGATAGAAGTCTTCCCCTGCATGATATGTAAAGTGTTTTATGCCCGCACGACGCATTTTTCGAAATACAGGTGCAAATACTTCTGGAGGAGCATCAAATTCACTGGCAGCAGCATCTATAGCTACTATCTTTTTACAATAATCAGGATGATTCTTTATTAATAGAGCAAGTACTTTTGCTCTTTGAAAAATATCATAACGTAATACCTTATGCCTAATAAAGTCATTAGGTTTATTATCTGCTTTCTTAATGAAGTGTGCTATGAGCCTTAATTGTGGCTTCATACGAACGCTTTCCAATTCATTATTATAATCTAAGCTAATGTCTTGTATCATCTTATCCCATCCCTTAAAAATAGAACGAAGAAAAGTTATCATTGTTTTTTGAGAATCCTTTGGTGAAAACCTGCCTTCTAAAAAACGGATATAACTTAAATCATTTCCATGCATTTGATAATAACGACGTAGAAATATATTTTCACTATTTTCCCTTAATCCATTTAATGTATGTTTTTGAAATTGCTCAAAGCCATTTTGATGTGTTTGTTGTACTAGCAAACGATTAGTAAGACCTAAAATAAGAAGATAAAAATGAAACAAATTAGCAAGAAACTCATTTTTAGTTTTACTTATCTCATCAAGCATTAATATATACATTAATCCTTCAACCGACATTAAACAAAAATAATCATCAGCATCTGTTATTAATGAGAGAAACGGATGTTTATAACTACCAGATATATCGGAGTCATTACTAATAAATTCCCGAAGAAGACTCTTCTTGTCATAATTATCATATTTATGATTATTATGAGGATATAAATAATAGAAAAAATAGTCTCTTAGTTTTTGTGCCGATTTCAAAAGTGTTACATAGTTTAACGGCTCTAAGAGATGTGACTCCTGTTCCATTTGTTCTTTCACTTTTGGAATCATGAATCCCTTTTTAAGATCTTTATAAATTCCAAGAGGATTAAACAGATAATCCTGCCATACCTGGTCTGTTTCTAGTGCCCCATTAAGATGCATATGTAAGTCATGTAAACCATTTTGTTCTTTCACATAATGTTCAAGCTGTGGTATTCTTGCATGAGGAATAGCTGTATAACGGGTATTAGGGAGAATATAGTCTTTAAAATATTTATGTCTTTCGCTTTCATCTGTTTTACAGTTACTATAATTAGTATACATATATTTATGTAGAAAAGCGCATTGTAGTAACAAAGGAGGGATGAAAGTTATGATTTCCTGCCAATGATTTTGTTGTTCGGGTTTCACATAAACCCTATTAGCATTCAGTTCAAGATGAGTAAACGCTATTCTTTCAAACCCTTTAGTCAAAATTTCCGACAGAGATTCAATCCCAAGAAAAGCTTCTTGCTGGTCAAGACGATATAAATGATCTGGTATAGCAGGGTTTTGCGCACGGGATTTAAGCAACATACGCCTTTTTACATCTTCAAACGAAGCAAACTTTCCGTGCATGTATTTTGCTAAAGACTCATTATCAGACAATAAAAACTTAAGCATATAGTCTTACTTTTTAATTGTTTTCTAAATAATTTTTAAATTTTTCTACACTCTTAAAAGAAATTCTTTTTAATCCTAGCTTACCTAATTCGTCTTTTAATTTGTCTAATGATTTTGAATCAAGAATACTAATATCAAAAGATTGTAATCGATCTTTTATTTCCCCATAATTCTTTATATTATCAATAGAAAGAGTACTTATTTTATTTTTATCTAAATTAAAAACCTTTTCTACTGATTCTTTTCTAATAGGAATTTCATCTAAAAACTTCCTTAAGTCAATATTTAATAATTCTTCCCAAGTATCATTATTATTTTTCAAATAATCATAACAATAAACCCTAATACTCTTTTTTATTTTATCATTCTTATTTAAATAAACCAATAGTAAAGGACAGGACAGCAACCATTGGGAAAATGAAAGCTTTTCACTTTTTACTATATCCTTTTTATCATCATCTTTTGTTATTAATTTATTGATGTTATAGATAAATAGAGTATCACTATAATTTGTGTTATTAAGATTAAGTTGTGATGCTAGTTCATTAGCATTTTCTCTACAATCTTCAACTAAAACAGCATTCATAAAAGCAAGTATGTAAGCATGAAAAACTTCTCCCAGATTTTTATTTCCCACTTTACTTTCAAGATTTGTAAGGGCATAAAAAAACCTTGTTGCTATCTTACCTAACAACTGAACCGATATATTTGAGGTGTTTTCCTTATGTTTTTTAGGATATTTTTCTACCCAGTTACGAAATACTGATTCAAAATCAAAACCATTGGAGCTATTCCCTAATTGTTCACTATCTAAATCCTGAGATTCTTCTTCAATATTATCTATTTCTTCCTTATTGTTACCCCTTACAAAATCTGGCATCATATAACCTCTAAATTGGGATAACTCCGTAAATCCATTCTTTAGATCATCTAATTTATGTTTTCTAATCAATTCTCCTATTGTCCCTAATAACAGGTATGGTGAATAAGTTAATAACGAGGTTTGCTTATAAACATATTGGTTAGAGCTTAACGGCATATATATTAACATTTGTTCTATATAATTAGCTTTTCCATTTTTTAACACACTATCAATCCTGTCTGAAGTTGATTTACTGCTTTTTTTTGAGGTTGATGCCAACCCAAATAATGGAATTGTGCCCGCCTGTAATACTCTTTCACTTTTAGATCTATTCCCATCAATTGTTCCACGTATATAAGCAGTTATTTTACCTACTACATCTTTTAAAACATTATCATTGAATATTACGGTGGTATTACACAAATCTTCAATAGAAGGATTCAAAATATCATTTACTGCATTTTTATATCCCAATAGAGGTAACAGGTTACGGGTATACCCTATTTTTAGGAAATAATCAAAAATAAGATATGGATCTTTTTGTATGTTGTAAGACAATAAAAAATTAAGGCTAAGTAAACTTGCATTTAGTGTATCTTCGGTTGTAATAGGTTGTAATTGATATAGCTCTTCCAGCTTCTTTTCCCTTAACAGGAAGTTAAGAATTAACCTGTTTATATTTTTTGGAGATCTTATAGCAGTATTTATATCAATTTCTTTTGCATAAAGATCACTTAAAAAAATATCTGTAAAAGGAGTTATACTTGTATTATCTTCATTATATTCCCCTGTATCAAGTTTAAAAAGATTTAAAAACTGCACTTGTGTCCTTAAAGGTAGTTCAAGTAAATAGTCACTATAGGCTTTTGCCTGATAATTACTATTAATACCAAAATACTTTAATATCCTTTCATAAACATTCTCTATCTCATTTTTAGGATTATTATCAACAGTAATATCAGATTTTTCATAGACATAAAATTTCTTTTCTTCATTATATCTTTTACAAGTTCCTATCGTAGATAAATGTATCCTATTTTTTGGTTGTAATACTTTTTGAAGGTATTGAGATTCCAGTTCTGTAATCATACTATTAAACACTGATAACTTATCCAGTTGCTTCCCTTCATATTTTAGGATTTCTTGACCAAAATTTTGCCATTTCTTCTGTCTCACAACTGTAGAATATAACTGGCTATCTCCGCTTACAATAGTGATCAAACGTGCTCCTGTGAAGTATTTCCTAATAGTTTCCAATACAGCCCATCCTTTTGTTGCATCTACATCTATATCATCAAACATTAACAGGAAAGCCTTTTTATTTAATATTTTGAGTGATATTCTAAGAAATTCATTAAAATTTTTCGCCAATTCTTTTGATGCATGAACAGCCTTTAATCCGTTATCCATTACAAATTCTGCATCTTGCCAACTATCCAGACTATTGTTACCAATACCATCAATAGAAGGAAGTCCTGCCGCGAGTTTATTTAGTGATGCACGCCAACCTTTACGGTTATATCCAGACTGATTTTCCGGATTACATTCTTGTTTATCAAGTTTTTTATCAATTAGGTCTTTTATGGCAGCTATTACATTAAGAAAAACATGTCCCTTTTCTTCAATAAGAGTAGGATCTATAATTTCGAGAATTTCAATTTTATCACCTATTTCATTTTTTGATAGTTCATTTTTTATAGTTAACAAAAAGGAAGTTTTTCCGCTTCCCCTTGTCCCTAAAATTGTTATTGTATTATGTAAATTTTCTTTTTTTTCATCTTCTTCGCTTTTTGGTATAAAGCCTTCAACTAGAACTTTAACTTTATCGAATTCTGTATTATGAACAAGAGTACTTTCAGCTCCTGTTTGTTGCTTTTCATCTAAGGTTACATTATAATATTGTGCATGTATACTTTTATCAAGAAATATAGTAACTGGTTTCATTGTGTTAATTTTTGGTTGGTTTTAAAAAAAGTATCCCCTAAAACAAAGGATTAGTATATTTTAGTTGCGAAAGAGTTAAGCCTCAATTCAATTAATTAGATAAATCACTTTTAACGGTGATATCGACTAGAATACCCCGTATAGATAATAATTATGAATTATTATGTAATTCTATAGCCTTTTTCAAAAACTTATGAAGTATTTGAAACAAATAAATTACCTGGTTAGAAATATCCTTAGTAGTGATTAATATTTTTTTCCTTATTTGAGGATTTTCAATCAACGAATCTGGAAAACAATAAAAGAATTGACCTAAATGTTGGTTTGCTATATATTGAAGTTTCAAAATTGTAGTAGTAAGGTTGGTTATTAACTTTACTAAGTTAAGATTTTTTTTATATTTTTACTAACCTTTACCTTAATTTTGAATTTAACCATCACCTACAAAAAAACATTCAATTTGTTTTTTTATCCAAAAAACTTACAAACACCAAATATTACAAACCAACAACATGAAAAAATTTTATTTAATTGCCATTATTACTGGTATGTTAACAAGCTCATGCGGCAAAAGTAAAGAAGAACTAGAACTTGAAAAGGCAAAAATAGAACTGGAAAAAACTAAGTTTGAATTGGCTGAAAAAGAAAAGTCCGAAGAGTTAAGAGTTCATGAACAAAAAATGAACGTTGGCAAAAGTAAAAAGCTCGCAATACTTAAGTCAATGTTAAAAGACATTTCTGAAGCAATAAAAACTACAAAAATTAATATTGAGAAAACTAAAGAATTTCAAATTGGTCGATCTGCTTCTACAAAGGAAAAACAACTTTTTGAAGTTCAAAAACAATTAAATGAATTATACAATATAGAACGAAATGTAAAAAATGAAGTTGCGCAATTAGAATATTTCAAAACATTCGATTTTCAAAAAACACCTCAAAGCATTATGGAATATATTTTTGATTCTGCAAAAAAGAATAATTTCTCTAACTTTCGATATCTAGTTGACCCATATGGTGAAAATGATAATGATTCAAATAGCATTTGCTTTATTGAAACCATGCCATTACAGGCTAAAAATAAATTTAAAACAGATCTTGAAACAGGGAGAATTATGGGAGAGACCTCATTTGATAGAGATCGCGCCAAAATTGAATTTGCTCACGGTACCGGATCAAACACACTTTCAACAATGAAATTTATTAAACGAAATGAATTATGGTATATATACGGAATATAAACCTTAATTCTTTTATTGTTATATCATATTATCTCAAAACTTTTTAGATGTAGATAATTTGGAAATAATCTATTCAAATCCTCCTTCAAAAAGTTCGACATTAGTCCCGTTGACTCCACAAATGCCTTTTGCTATTAGCAAAAGGCATTTTTAGTTTTATGAGCTTAGTAAAATCTTCTATAATAAAATTAAATTATACATATGCCAGCTTAACCTTTTTTATGTAACTTACCATTATGTTCCAACAATAATACGCATCAAATGAAAACAGCTAAAATACCAGGTTATGTATTATTAGTCATTCTGTTCCTTTTTATTTCCTGCAACACCAGTAATAAATATGAGGAAACCGGTCCATACATACTATCCCAAAATATGATGCTGGAAGACTTTGATATATTTAAGGCTATATATGAATCGGCTAATGCAGGGCTTTATAAATATCATACTGCAAAAGAAATTGATAGTGTATTTAGCATAAATAAGAATAAAATAACTCCAGCTACAACTTATAGGGAGTTTTATAATATACTTTGGAATGTTATTGATTATACCGGAAGCTGCCATAACGAGCTTACTTATCCTGATACTCTGGACAGGCAATTAAGTAAACAGAAAATTTTCTTCCCCATTCCGCTCAAATATATTGACGGTGAACTATATACTAATCTTTCCTATAATAATATACCCACCGGCAGTAAAATACTATCAATAAACAATCTTGAGGCTAATAATTTTATTAAACTTGTATCCAGATACGCAAGTACTGATGGCTACAATACCACTGGTAAATATGCAAAAACAGGAACAGACTGGCTGCCGTTTTATATCTATTTAGCATTAGGCAAACACGATTACTTTGAAATTAAATATGTTAACGGACATTCATACAAAAAAGAAAAACTAAATAGCGTTACATATAAAGAGTTTTATACCAATTATAATAAACGGTATTCATTAAGTTTTGAAAAAAAAATAAGTAAAGAATATTCATTTTCAATTGTAGATAGCGTCAATACAGGACTTTTAGAGGTACATACCTTTGGAATGGGTGGACCGGATACAGAAGGTCATAAAAAATATGCACTCTTTCTGGATTCTGTTTTTACCGTACTAAAAGACTCAAAAATTAAAAACCTTATTGTAGATGTAAGAGGTAACGGAGGAGGAAACGATCCTAATGATATATTGCTGTATTCTTATCTTACCCAAAGAGCGTTTAGAGAAAATAAATCTGCTTTTACTTTATTTCAGAATATCCCTTTTCCTGAATATTATATATCAGATGATGCTGACGAGCTCAACGAAGACCTAAAACAGGAACACTCTGTGTTTAAAAACAAACGCTACTATCAAAACAATAGTTTTAACAAAGTGTGGAAACCTAAACCAAATGCTTTTACCGATCGTATTATTTTATTAGTGGATCCCTATGTGGCTTCTGCCGGCTCCCTCTTTGCCGCATTAGTGAAAAGTGATAATAATTCTACTGTAATTGGTGAAGAAACTCTAGGGGGGTATTACGGACACACCGGACATATACCGTTAACATATGAACTACCACATTCTGAATTGCTCCTAAAATTTTCTATCGTTGACATTGAACAGGATGTAATTAAAACCAAGGATGAAAAAAAAGGAAATGGTATCGTCCCTGATATTAGAGTCGTTCAGTCATATAAGGATTATATTTCAAATACAGATACGCAATTAAATTATGCGGTTAAGTATATAAAAACTAATACTAAATAATTAAAAAACACCTTATAACTAACTATAAAAGTTAGGCGTTGGGTAAAAAGAAATATTATACTTTAATTAGTGAAACAAGTATATTTATTGCCGTTCCCTTACCCGGCTTCGACAGTATATTTAAATCACCATTAATGTTTCTTACTCTTTCATACAGGTTTTTTAAGCCTATTCCTTTAACCTGTTTTTTTGGATCAAATCCTGTACCATTATCCCATATCCTTAATCTCAAATTTCCGGACTCTAAAAAGAATGTAATAGTACAAAGGCTCGCACCCGAATGTTTAATTACATTATGAACAGTTTCCTGAATTATACTGTAAAGGTTAATTTTAAGTTCTCCTGTGGCTATATTCCAGTCAATAAATTTATCAAAGTGAAGATCAAATTTTAGTGTATTTCCAGCTTCCTGAGATTTAATAAAATCCTTTATCATTTCTCTGAAACCAATATCCTGAGGCAACATATTTTCACTAAGGTCATGCGATATTTTTCGAATATCATTTTGAGTAGCTTCAAGCTCGTCAACCAATTGCTTCTTTTTTTCTTCATTTTTAGTTTGCAATTGCATTAGGTTAAAACGTGTAGTAAACACCTTATTTACCAAAGTATCATGCAAATCCATCGCTATCCTCCTTCTTTCAGTATCACGGGCATTATTAGCAGTAGATTGTTGTGCGAGCAATAAATTATATATTTTTTCATTGGATTTTTGCTGCTCCTGCCTGTATAAAAGTTCTTTTTTGGCTGTATTGAGTTTATAAATATAAAGTATAGCTAAAAAAAGTATAGCCGTTATTAGAGTCAAAATAATGATATAAGTATTTTTTTGAAGAAGTATTTTATTTCTTTCTTCCATTAACTCCGTTTCATAAGCAATCCTTCCAAACTTATTTCTTGTTTGCATTTGCAAATGATAAATATACTCGTTAGAGCTAATATACAAACCTGTATAATAAGCCATATTTTCTTTATCATTTTGCGATAATAGAGTAAGTGCCCTTAATATATCATAATTACTATTGATTTGCTTGGCAAGGTCATACCCTTGTTTAATGTAAGTTAAAGCTTTTACAGTATCTCTTTTTCCCAAATAAAACTCTCCTATTTTTATTTTGCTGGAAACAATCCCATATTTTAAATTTTCGGTTTCACGTATTTGTAATGATTCGAACAGCATATTCTCCACATTAGTGGTTTCATGTGTGTACATCTTAGCCGAAGCAAGATTATTTAATAATGTGGCATAAAGAGAGGATCTGTACTGCTTAAGAGAAGCTGTTTTTAAACCTGCTTCAAAATAATGTATTGCTTTAGGGTATATTTCTTGTTTAAAATACACCTGCCCTATATTATTAAGACATGCTGCTCTGGACATTGCAATTTTTGCTACATCATAATGTTCGTTCTCCAGTTTAACCAATGTTTGCAGGGCAAGGTCAAAATAATGTAATGATGCTTTATAATTACCTAATTCTTTTAACGAAAGAGCCATTTGCACATAACACTCATATATCAGTCTTAAATTAGTAACTGGCTTAAGGAACCTCAAGGCATCGACCGTAAGTGTCTCACTCTCGGCAAAACCTCCTATATTGTATAATATTCCGGCCTTGTATAACTGAATTCTACCTGTATTAACAGAATCTTTAAGGCTCCTGTAAAGTTTCTCAGAGGCAGTATAGTAAGTCAGGGCACTATCCATTTGTGATTTCATATCATGATAGTCCCCTAAGTAGTGCAAAGATTTGGCAATTGAAAGAGAATCTCCTGAGTTGGTAGAGACATTCAGTATCTTACGGCTCAATTCCGCATATTTTTCATAGTTCTTATTATTATAATACTTACCAGCTACCTTAAACAATAAGCTTCCTGTCAAAGAATCGTATTTCCTTCTAAAAAGCGAAGTTGTCAAACTGTCCAGAACTCCCCTTCTCCTCCCCTCATCCATACTGTCTGTAAGGTCAATATTACGATACATTACATCTCTTTCAGATGAACTATATCCCTGCTCTTCACAAGATGTTAAGGCTATAAAAAGTACTACAACTAAAAAATTTAAAATATACCTCAAGAATATTTTTTTATAAAATTATCTTTTTTATAGCAAATGTATAAAATAAAAAGCCCTAAAATTTGGGCTTTTTATTTTAGGGCTTTGTTTTATCCTTATCCTGATCATCATCACCATGAGGATGCGGAGGGTGTGGAGGTTTCCCCTTTCCGTTATTAGAAGGATGTTCAACATTATCAGCAGAAATATAAGGGGTTTCGATATCGTCTGTAGAGCAACCGGTAAAAAATATAAAACAAATTAGACAAGCTGTAGTAAGGATTTTTTTTCTCATTAATAAGTAAGGTTTAATAAGTTTGTTAATAGGTGCAAACTATGCTTGTCTTTCCTTATCTTAGTATCGTTAAACTATCTCTTTTGTTAAATCTACCCCCTATGAATATCTTTATTGTTGATGATCATCCGATGACTGTTGACGGATATAAAAATGTTATTTACAATTTCTCCAATACCTGTTCATTTACTGTAGCCTACGATTGTAAGACTGCGTATGCTAAGATCATGAATTTAAAAGGAGGAAAGTATTTTGATATGGCTATCATTGATAAAGGCATACCTGAATATGCCGAGCAAAAAATTCATTCTGGAGTAGATATTGCCCTTTTACTAAGGGAAATTAACCCTCAATGTAAAATTGTAATGATAACGGCCCATACAGAGTTTCTTGTGATTTATGATATCTATAAAAAAATCAGACCTGAAGGTTTTATAAGTAAAGGAGAACTTACTCCGAATAATTTACTGGATGTTATACAGGTGGCTCAAAAAAGTGAAAACTATCTTAGTCCCTTTGTAAAAGACTGTATTAAAGAGATATGGAAAAAAGACCTGATGGTAGACGATTATAATCGTCAAATCCTTTTTTATATGTCCAAAGGCTATAAACTTAAAGAACTGGAAGATGTTGTTTTTCTTGCCACAAGCACAATACAAAGACGTGTACTTAACATGAAACAGGCTTTTGATGTACCCGATGACAGCTCTTTAATCAAAACGGTTATCAGTCAGGGTTTTATTTAATTTTAGTGTAAATAAATCTTGAGTACAAAAATTGTAAGCCTCATACAAAAACTCCTGATTTTTAAACTACAATACCAATCCGATTTTTTTCTACAGTTAATTTACTGCTACTCCCCCCTATGCCTGCTGTTTTTTTACTTAGTTTGTTTTCCTCTTCTTATAATCGCACAGTATAAAACAGGGTTAAAATAACAGTGTAAAACACATTAAAACAAAACCTGCCTTCTTAATTCTTTATAAGAATAATTACACAATAAGCACATTTACCATATGTAATTATTATAAATTTTTACAAAATTTTAACATAACAGATAGTATAAATATTCAATATGTTAAATCAGTTTTCACAAAATATCAGTGAGAACAATATTCCTATACATTTACAAAAAAACCTTACATGCCATTGCAACCACACCTATGTTTATTTCTATTTTTCATACTAACTTTTTCAGTCAATTCACAAACACTAGTTCAGGGCCGTGTTGTTAATTCCAAAAAGGAAAATATAGAAAATGCAGAGGTGATAATCACTAACACCGAAACATTTTTGCAACAGTTTGAACTTACCGGTTCTAACGGTTCTTTTTCTTTTACAGTTGAACAAGGTAAATATACTCTTGAAATTAAAATATATGGTGAATTAAAATCGGTACAATCCCTAACAATAGCTTCTAACACCATGCTGAAAGATATTATAATTGATGATACCACAGTGCTTAATGAGATTGTAATAGTAAAAGAAAAGAAGTTACTGGAAAAAAAAATAGACCGATTGGTTTTTAATGTAGAAAATTCGGTGGCTTTAGTTGGAGGCGATGCAATTGATGCTCTTAAATCAGCACCCCGCATAAAATTTAAAAATAATGAGCTAATGATGATTGGTAAGGGTAATGTCAAACTAATGATAGATGATAGAATTATTCCATTAGCCGGAGACGACTTAGTTAGTTATTTAAAAACTATAAATGCCGATGATATAAAAAAAATTGAAATTATTTCAAATCCTCCGGCAAAATACAATGCCGAAGGTAATAGTGGTATAATACACATTATAACAAAAAAATCAACTGATGCTTGGAATTTATCCTATAGAGGCATTCTCCAGCAGGCCACTTATGCTACAGGAAGTAACGGACTAGTTTTTAACCTGAGTCGGGGTAAAATAAAACTTAACTCGGGTATAACATACACAAATGGTTCTACAGCACCAACCGAGTCCAATGTTATATATTATCCTGACCAAAGGTGGGAAGAATACAATAAGAGACGGGATTATACCAACGCATTTTCTGCGCGACTTGGATTAGACCAGTATATTAACGACAAAATTTCTCACGGTTTTCTTTACACCTATGTAAATAGCCAGCCCCTTATAAAAGAACGTATTAACAGTACTATTTATGATTACACTAGTAACGCTGTAGATTCTGTTATTACAACCCATAGCAGAAACCCTCGAGAGAGAGAGATACATAGTGCAAATTATCATCTGATTTATAAACTATCAGAAGAAAACGAAAAAAAACTTTCTTTTGATTTGGATTACTTTAATCTTTCAAACCAAAATGACAGACGTTTTTATACTACAACAAACACTTCAGAAAACAGCATAGGAGCAAGAAATTTTGGAAAACAGGAAATTGAAAACTTTTCGGCAAATATAGATATGTCTCAGTCAATACCGGGTTGGGATGTAACTATAAATTATGGAGGGAGAGTATCATCAATACAAACAGAAAACGATTTTACTACTTTTCAAACTTCAGGCGATATAGAAATTGTTAATCCCGATTTAAGTAATGAGTTTAACTACAAAGAAAATACTCAGGCTCTTTACCTGAGCCTCTACAAAGAAATATCTGAAGAATTTGAAGTGAAAGCAGGATTAAGAATGGAGAATACTGATATTACAGGTGAGTCTCCAACCTTAGCAACAACGAATAAGTACAACTATACAAAACTATTTCCTACACTATATTTTTTGTACTCCCTAAATGAGGATAACGCATTAAACTTAAAGTACGGACGTAGGATTAACAGGCCTAACTACAGTTTATTAAACCCCTTTAGGTATATTTCATCTCCCTATTCTTATTCCGAGGGTAATCCCTACTTACAACCATCGTTCACCAATAATATTGAACTTGAGTATACGTATAAAGATAACCTCATAACTAATTTTTACTACTCCTGGTTTAAAAATGGTTTTGAACAGGTTACCGATGTAGATCCTGAAACCAACATACAAAAAGTAATCCCGCTTAATGTATTTAGCGGAAAAATGATAGGTATTAATCAAATTATACTTTTTAGCCTATACAAATGGTGCAGGTTTAATTTCTATGCCGATTTATATTACAGTAAAACAGCATCGAACTCCCCTATTACCTTACCGATGTTAGATGGATGGAACGGAGAATTTAACCTAACCACCGACCTTATACTAAACGCGAAAAAAACACTATTTATTAATGTAGACTATAACTACACAACAACAGGGGTTGATAAGCTGGATACCAATACAGATTTTAGCCAACTGGATATTTCATTTAAAAGTTTATTTCTTGACAGAAACCTTATTGTTGGACTACATCTAAATGATATTTTAAGTTCAAACAGACCCACATATACAACATTATCCAATAACCTGAAAACCTCTTTCAGAAATTATTATGATGAGAGGTACATTAGACTATCTGTCATCTATCGACTTGGAAAATCTTTCAGGTCAGAAACACATGAAAACAAAAACTCTGAAGAAATGAACAGAACAGAGTAAAAATATTCCTTGCAAGGTAAGTCCGATAAAGGCGTATGACTATAAACTACAACCGGATTTTTAAATTTTTAAAACCTTAAATTATGAAAAAAGAATCGTTTAGCCCAAAAGCTTTTTTAAATGTAAAAGAACTTACTACTCAGGAAGACCTAATGATTAGAGGTGGTGGTAAAGACAAAAAGAAAGATCAGAAAAAGGAAAAGAAAAAAGATGCAGATCTTGACCTTGATCTTGATATTGACCTTGGTGGTGTAATAAGACCTTAAGTCTATTTACGGGAAGGAAAATTTTCCTTCCCGTTTAATATAGTTTACTATGAAAACTTTTAACCCCAAAGACTTTCTTGATGTAAAAATATTGACTGTCCTGGAAGATACCTGTATAAAAGGTGGCTCAGATGAGTTTGGCGTTAAACAAAAACAACGCCAAAAACAAAAGGGTGATAAGCAAAAAAAACAGCAGAAAGTCAAGTCTGCTTATTTTGAAGAGGATTTTTACTAACCCCTAATCATTAAATTATGACTAAGATACTGGAACAATTTTCAAAAGATTACTGGGAAAATTTTATTACACAAAACAAAGGTTTTTCTGAAGCATGTGTTCTTAAAAATGCCATGAGCCCTCACTTGGTTAATGAACTTAACCTCGGTATAATGGAGGTTTTAAAAAACAGATTATCCAGAGAAGATATTTCTGACGGGTTTAGAGTTTATATTGAGAGTAAAGAACAGGATGACAAATACCTGTCAGACTTGTGCAAGTCACCTCCAAATGATGGTGAAAATATTGAAGAGTTTGCCCAACGAACATTTGATAAAAAATTTGGTATCATAATAAACAGTGGCGAAAAGCACTCTGACCGTATTTCAGAAAATATAATAAAATCTATATCCCCTCTTATTGATATTGCAGGTTTACCACCTCTTGGTGTTGAAATCACAATTTTTATTGGTAATTATGGATGGACTCCATTGGGTATACATCAGGATCATCGAGGCGAAAATGTAATTCACTTTCATTTGGGACCAGGCAATAAAAGTATGTACGTGTGGGATGAAGATGTATATAAAGATCTTGTAGGTGTAAAACACAATAATACTGATATAGAACCTATACTCCCACATGCTAAAGAGTTTACCTTTGGTACCGGCGATCTTTATTACATGCCCTGGAATAAACATCACGTAGGCTATACCGGAGAACTATCTGTAGGTATAACATTGTGGTTTAACAATCCGTCAAAATTCAAGTATATCAATAAAATATTAGAGTCCTTTAGAATTCAGTTTATTAAAAAAGACCCTTCAATACTCTCAAACCAGTTTGACATGCTTGAAAGTAAAGAATGCTTAAATAATTTACTGGAAACCATTGATCTTGAATCGCAGGTTATGAGCGGTTCGTTAAAAGATTTTTTTGATTTCAGCATAAATGAATTCAATTATTGTTTATTAAGTAACGCCGGTTGGCAATCTGTACCTTTAAGTAAAAAGGAAACCATAAATTTTGATTCCGACACTCATTATACCCAAATGGAAGGGAAAAAAATTATATCAAAGGATGCTTTTAAAATACTCTACAAAAAAGATAACGAAAAGCTTACTGTTTATGTGAGAGGATCAAAATTTTCCATGCATTATTTCGAAAGTCTTACTACTATAATCGATGAAATTAACAAACATATCATTATTGATGTAGATAATTATATTAAAAGTAAGGAACTAAATATGCCTACAGAGGCTTTCTATTATTTTCTGGCTTTACTTTATGATAAAAGAGGATTTGAATTTATTGATTAAAATGAAATGAAAAAAATTAAATACCTGTTACTGCTTTTATTTTGTATACCTGCATTGGCTCAAGAGGATAATTCGACACTTGAAACCATTAAATATAAAACTTCACTAACCATAAATTCTGATGATAGTGATAGTGTATGCCAAAAGATAAAAAATATCTTCAGTGGTTTTAATTGTGAAGTTAACTTCAAAGAACCATACCTTTTACAAACTGATAACGAAGTAATAAAGATAAAGGTGAAGTCAAAAAAAATTATCGTGGAATATAAATCAAACGGAAAATCCGATGAGATAAAAAAGCAATATGAAAAACTGACTGACCGCTTTTAAAAATAATGATAAAATTTATTCCCCAAAGAGATCAAATGGATTGTGGGCCTGCCTGTTTGGTAATGGTAGCTAACTTTTATGGTAAGAAATATAATCTTGACTATGTTAGAAAAAAGTCTTTCATTACCAAAGAGGGGGTCTCTTTTTCCGGCTTAAAAGAAGCAGCACAGGATATTGGTTTCGAAACATTATCAACTCAATTAACCATTAAGCAACTTATTGATAAAAATGAGTATTTCCCATGTATCCTTCACTGGAATCAAAAACATTTTGTTGTACTCTACAAAGTAAAACCTACTAAGGGGAAAAATTATTTTTATATAGCCGATCCCGAATTTGGAAAAATAAAACTCTCAGAGGACAAATTCACTTCACACTGGCAGTCAAATAGTAATTATGGTGTTGCTCTTTTTTTAAACCCTGCCAACAAATTCTATGAATTAAACCCTGAACCTGAAACTACCATAAATTTTAAATACATACTTAATTATATTAAGCCTCATAAGTATAAATTTTTTAAAATATTTCTTCTGCTATTGGCAGGAAGCGGCTTTACTGTTTTTTTTCCGCTTATTACCCAAAAACTTATAGATGATGGTATTCGTACCAAAAACCTTAACCTAATTATTTTACTTTTACTGGGTCAGCTTGCATTATACATAGGGGTTATAGTAGTAGGTATATTTCGTAACTGGCTTATGCTTTATGTAGGTAATAAAGTGAGTATTACTATTATTTCCGACTTTTTTAAAAAAATGATGAAACTCCCAATGTCATTTTTTGACACAAAGATGATAGGTGATTTTCAGCAAAGAATACAAGATAATGAACATATTGAAGACTTTTTAACCTCAAACAGTTTAATAACGCTGTTTTCGTTTATAACCTTTTCAGTCTTTTTTGCCATATTAATGTATTACGATTATAAAATATTACTGGTATATCTTACATTAACAGTAGGATCAGTAGTATGGTCATACTATTGGCTTAATAAAAGAAAAATGTTAGATTACATACGCTTCCAGCAGCGGGTTGAGAATCAGGAATCGGTATATGAAATGCTAAATGGCATAACCGAGATGAAACTTAACAGGTTTGAAACTTATAAAATAACTGCCTGGGAAAAAATTCAAAAGCAATTATTTGACATTAACCTCCGTATACTACGACTTGACCAAGTTCAGCTTTCAGGATTTGAATTTCTAAATCAAACGAAAAATATTATCGTAACATTCATTGCTGCTATTGCAGTTACCAACAATACGTTAACTCTAGGAGAACTATTATCAATATCTTACATAATAGGACAAATGAATGGTCCTGTTAATCAGATAATAACATTTCTTCGTTCCTTTCAGGATGCTAAATTAAGTCTGCTCCGTTTAAATGAGGTAAAAAATCATGATGACGAAGAAACTAAAAATTTAAAGCTTCTTAATACAAATAGTATACACAATAGTAATGTGTATAACGGAATTTCAATAAAAAACCTGTCTTTTCAATATGAAGGACCAAAATCACCTTATGTACTTAGAAATATTAACTTACTTATACCGGAAGGCAAAGTAACAGCAATTGTTGGTGCAAGCGGAAGTGGAAAAACGACCCTTATGAAACTATTACTAAAGTTTTATAACCCTACAAATGGTACAATATTTTATAACGGGGATGATTTATTAAACCTGTCTCCCGGAAGTTTAAGAGAAAAGTGTGGTGTAGTGATGCAGGACGGTTTCATATTTTCAGATACAATTGCAAGAAATATAGCAACCGGCGATGACAAATTTGATTATAATAAATTAAAGCATGCAGCTGTAATGGCTAATATTGATGACTTTATTATGTCACTTCCATTAAAATATAATACTAAAATAGGTGCAGCAGGTAACGGAATTTCAGGAGGACAAAAACAAAGGTTATTAATTGCAAGAGCAATATATAAAGCCCCTCAATATATCTTTTTTGATGAGGCCAGTTCTGCTTTAGATGCCGAAAATGAGAAAATAATTCATGATAATCTTCAAAACTTTTTTAAAGGCAAAACGGTAATAGTAATTGCCCACAGACTCTCTACTGTAAAAAATGCCGATCAGATAATCGTAATGAATAATGGTGAAATTACAGAATCAGGAACTCATGAAAGTTTAGTTAAACAGGAATCCAACTATTATAATTTAGTAAAAAACCAACTGGCATTAGGGACATAATGCGATGCTTTTGCTAACACACCAAAAACTGTCTTAAATTAAATGCCGTTATGCTAAAAGCCTTTCTAATATTGTCAAATCTTTTATAAAAAAGTTCGACATTAGTCCCCTTGACTCCACAAAAGCCTTTTGCTATCTGCAAAAGGCTTTTTTATATGAGTAATCAAACCAAATTAATTTTAGAGGATTACAAATTTTATGACTTACAAAAGAGCGCCATTGATAATTCTAGTGTTCGATTTCCTGTTAACATAAGATCAAATGTTAGTTAGAAATTTTACAAATCATATAATACAAATCTATCTTATAATTTGCTTCGACTTAGAGTTAAGTTTAAAGAGATTTTACCAAACTATCTGCACTTATTAGTTGTTCGGCAACAACCTTTTTTATTATGAAATGATGTATTTATATTCTTCATAAATGTTTCTATTTCCAAACTCCTCTGTAATATATACTGTCAAACTGATGAATAATACTAGTTCATTAAAAATACAAAGGAAATTCATATCTATATTATTTCTAAAAACGGAAGGTAATGCTGTGTCACGCAGTACTAGATAGGCTTAAAAACTCATAAGAATGGAATAGTTTTTAACATAATAAACTAAATCTCAAAGTTAAATCCCTTTTCTGTTAGTTTATCATATATCTTTTGGTCAAACTCATATAATTTGGCTGCCCTATGCGAAACTTTCTTTTGTTTTTCGTTAAGTTCAACAAGTAATTTCATTTTAAGTATCTTCCTTCTGAAATTGGATTTGTCCATCTCAATACCTAAAATTTCTTCGTACAAGCGCATTAGTTCCAAAAGAGTAAATTTATCGGGTAAAAGGTTAAAACCTATAGGAGCCTGCCTTACACGGTTACGTAGGCAATCAATACTGTAATCAAGGATGGAGTTATGGTCATAAATCAGATTTGGTATTTCATTTATCTTATACCATTTTGCATCAGAAGCAGTAAAACCGGGCTGAATAGTATAATCATCACGCATTATTAAGGCAAAGTAACCTATGGTTATTACCCTGCCTAAAGGAAAACGATCTGGCTTACCAAACGCTTTCAGCTGTTCCAAATAAACATTATTAAGACCTGTCAGGTCAGCAAGAAGTCGCTTAGCGGCATTATCAATACTTTCCTTTTCTCTTATCCATCCTCCTGGCAAACCCCACTCCCCCTTACGTATACCTACACCGTGTTGAACAAGAAGTACTTCAAGTCCGTTTTTATTAAACCCAAATATTACACAGTCAATTGTAATGGAGTTCATTACTGACCTTTCTGTGGCCTTTCCTGACTCTTTATTAATTTTTTTTTCCACTTTGTAAATCATTTAAGGTGTTATAGCTGGGTATTCACAAGAGGCTTTTGAATATTGCTAAATAAACAACAAAGTATTTTATAGCTGAATTAATAGTTAATATCCCTTATTTGGTTTATTACAGTTTTAACCGAAATGGCTGTTTCCGTCAATGAATTGTAGTCTTTGTTTGTAAGTATATTTTTAGTTATCAGTTTACTTCCTAATCCTACAGCAGATACACCGCTTTTAAACCATGAAGTAATATTCTCCTGATTAGTTTCGACACCTCCTGTAACAATAAAATCAATATCATTAAAAAGAGGTCGTATTGCCTCAACAAATCCTGGTCCCAGCACATTTCCGGGAAACAGCTTTATAGTAGTACATCCGGCAGCTACGGCAAGGTGAATTTCCCTTGGAGTCATACATCCGGGAAGGTACGGGATCTTTGCTTTTACTGCGGCTGTATTAACTGTTTCATCAAAAAAAGGGCTTACTAAAAAATCAGCTCCAAGCTCAATGAATAAACGGGCTTCATCGGCATTGATTACTGTACCAACCCCAATAAGAAGTTCCGGCATTGAACTATCACGTTCCTTTATAATAGCCTGCAGATTTTTTATGGCATTTTCGCCTCTATTAGTGAACTCTATTATTGAAATATCCGCTTTAAATAAAGCATTTGTAACTGCAATACAAACTTCTGTATCGTCATGATAAAATAAGGGAAGTAGCCCTTCACTTTTTATACGATTATATATAACTTTTTTATCTCGCATCATTTAAAATTCTTTTAATTTGCTCAACTGATTGTTTTGTTGCATCGCCGGGTTCAGCAAGTTTACCTACTGCTGCTGCTGCTGCAAAATTAATTATGTCCTGAGAAGGAAGATTATTATATATACCGTAAATAAGCCCTGCCATAAAACAGTCACCACTGCCTACACTATCTGTAACTGTTATGTTTTCAAAAATATTTGAAGTAAAAAAAGCATTTTCCTTTTGGAGTACACCAAAATAAGACTCCTCTAACCTGTAGGTAAGAGCAATTGCATAAACCTTTTCATATTTTTCCTGTATTTTTTCTATGCTTATTAATGCTGCTTCCTTCAATTTACTGTTAGAAACATTTTTACTGTCAGAAAGAGGTGCAGATATTCCTAAAAGATTCTCAACAGCCCAAATATTTCCCATTATTACGTTACAGTTACGAACTAAATCAGGCATTATTACATCAGGCAATTCGCCATAATTCCATAATTTGTTTCTGTAATTGAGGTCTACTGATATTGTTATACCTTTTGCAGATGCAGCAGTAACAGCTTCTTTACAGATAAGGGCAATATTTTTATTAAGAGCAGGGCTAATAGCACTAAAATGAAACCAGGTACAGTCTTCAAAAACTTTATCCCAATCAATCATACCGGGTGTTAATTGTGAAAAGGATGAGAAATCCCTGTCATATACTACTCCATTATTTTTAACTTCGGTCCCATAAGGCAGGTAATATACTCCCAATCTATTCCCTGAATAAAAAACTTTATCAGTATCAATTCCTCTTCGTTTAATCTGATTACTTATATCCTTTCCAATATAATTTTCGGGTAAGGTTGTAAGATAATTTACAGGAATTCCCCATAATGCCAGTGCAGTTGCAACATTGAGCTCTGCCCCACCTATACAATAAGGAATAGACGAATCAGAAACCCAACTGTCTTTTAACGCAAAGCGAAGTAATACTTCTCCAAAGCAGCATATCTTATGGTTTTGTAAAAGAGTTATTTCATCCAAGTTTTTACAATGTTTTTATTAAGGCGTCTATTTTATTGAGTTTAGCCTTCTATTCAAAAATAAAATATTTAAAACAGCTATACTTACAGAAGCTGTCTAAACTTACGAATACGTTTTAGCTGAAATATTTGTAATAAATAACCTTTCTTGAATTTTAAGGGTAATATTGAATATTGAAAAAAGATTATAAACCAATATTTTATCTATGGATATTTTAGACTCTTTTTCCTTAAAGGATAAAGTTATAGTCGTAACAGGTGGAACCGGTGTTTTGGGTGAATCGTTTATACAGGCAATTGCACAGGCCGGAGGAAAAATAGCTGTTTTGGGGCGTAATAAAGAAAAGGCTGATGCAAGAGTAAAACTGGCTACTAAATATGGAGCAGAAGCTATTGCAGTAATAGCTGACGTGCTTAATGAAACCGATGTTATAAAGGCCAGAGATATTATATTAACTCATTTTGGAACAATTGATGGTTTAGTAAATGCTGCGGGGGGTAATATTCCGGGAGCAACTTTTGAACCAAATCAAAACTTTTTTGATTCAAAAGTATCAGACACCATAAAAGCAATTGAACTGAATCTTTATGGCACTATAATCCCTACTCACGTTTTTGGAGAAATAATAGCTAAAAAAGGTAAAGGTTCAATTATCAATATTTCTTCCCTTGCTGCCAGTAGATCCATTACCCGTGTTTTAGGTTATACTGTAGCAAAACATGGTATAGACGGCTATACTAAATGGATGGCTACAGAACTGTCACTCCGTTACGGTGATAAAGTGCGCGTTAATGCTATCGCACCCGGTGTATTTCTTACCGAACAAAACCGTACCCTTTTAACAAACGCAGACGGAAGCTTTACACCACGTGCAAAGAAATTTGTTGATAATACTCCTTATTCACGACTTGGTAATCCTAAAGAACTACAGGGTACCTTAATCTATTTATTAAGTGATGCTTCAGCATTTGTGAATGGTGAAACAATTTTTGTTGATGGTGGCTTTAATGCCTGGTGTGGTGTATAATTATATTGATTTATGAATATTTATAAAAACAAACTAGAACAAACCTGGAGGTGGTATGGATCCGATGACACTGTTAGCCTACAAGATATAAAACAGGCTGGAGCTACCGGAATAGTATCTGCACTGCATCATATTCCGCATGGTGAGATTTGGACTATAGAAGAAATTCAAAAAAGAAAAAAACAGATTGAGGATGCAGGCTTAACCTGGTCTGTTGTGGAAAGTGTCCCTGTTCATGAAGCCATAAAAACACGTAGTAAAGATGCAGAAATGTATCTGTCTAATTACAAAGCATCACTAAGAAACCTGAGTACCTGTGGCTTAAAAACTGTATGCTATAATTTTATGCCGGTTTTAGACTGGACACGCACAAAACTGGACTTAGAGCTTGATAATGGGGCAAAAGCCCTTTACTTCGAATGGGCTTCAGTAGCTTATTTTGACATTTACCTTCTTAAAAGAAAAGATGCAGAAAAAGACTATTCTGATGCTGTTTTACAGCAGGCAAAAAAAATAAAAAATACAATTACTATACAGGAAAGTAACACTTTAAAGGATATTATCCTTATGGGAGTGCCAGGGGAAAGCAGTACCACTCTTGAGAGTCTACAGCAAAGTATAGAAACCTATCAGTCAATTGGTCATAAAGGATTAAGGCAAAACCTTATTTATTTCCTCAAGTCAATTGCTGATGTCTGCAAAGAGGAGGCAATAAAGATGACAATCCATCCTGACGATCCTCCGTACCCTATATTGGGGCTACCAAGAATTGTAAGTAATAAAGAAGACCTTGAATATATAATTAATGAGGTTAAAGATGATTTTAATGGTATATGCTTTTGCACCGGTTCATTAGGTGCAGGTACTCATAATAACATTCCTCAAATATTTGAGGCCGTAAAACAAAGGGTATATTTTATACATTTAAGAAATGTAAAAAAGGATAAGTCAGGTAATTTTTATGAAGCAGATCATTTAGACGGTGATGTTAATATGTATGACGTTATGAAAGCTATCGTAAAAGAAAATAATAACCGTTCTGTCCCTATTCCTTTCAGGCCCGATCACGGACATCAGATACTTGATGATCTTAAAAAAACATCACACCCCGGATATTCGGCCATTGGAAGGCTCAAAGGGTTGGCAGAACTACGAGGCCTGGAACTTGGAATTATGGGACAATAATCTTAAAATTACACTATGTCATTCTTTTTAAAAGATAATTTCATTCTTGAATCTGATATTGCAGAGCAGTTATACTTTAATTATGCTCAAAATCAACCTATAATAGATTATCATTCTCATCTATCTCCCTCGGCTATTGCTAATGATATAAATTTTGAAAATATAACCCAAGCATGGCTAAAAGGCGATCATTATAAATGGAGAGCCATGAGGGCTTTGGGTATCGAAGAAGAATATATAACCGGTACTGCCTCTGATTATGAAAAATTCTCTAAATGGGCACAAACAGTACCTCATACCTTAAGAAACCCGTTATTTCACTGGACACACATGGAACTTAAAAATCCCTTTGGTATAACGGAACTTTTAAATCAGGACACTTCCCGCAAAATTTATGATACAACTTCCGAAAAACTTAAATCACAGTCCTTTTCAGCAAAAGGATTACTAAGTAATTTCAATGTGAAAATGGTTGGCACTACAGATGACCCTATTGATTCTCTTGAAGATCATCTTAAAATACGTCATGATAATTCAAAAATCAAAGTACTGCCTACTTTTCGTCCGGACAAAATATTTAATATTGATTTCGGAAATAAATTCAGAAACTATGTAAAGAAATTAGGGGAGCTTACCAATATTACAATAACAGATTTGGAATCCTTACTGCAGGCATTTAAAGTAAGAGTTGATTATTTTGATAAAGCAGGATGTGTATCTTCAGATCATGGATTAAGTGCCATACCTCATAAAGGAAAGTTTGGTAAATCTGATATTGAGAAAATATTTAAGGAGGTTTTAAATGGCAATGACAGTAAAGCTCCTGAAATAAAAGAAAGTTTTACGTATTTCATGTTGATTGAGTTATGTAAAATGTACCACCAAAAAGGATGGGTACAGCAATTTCATTTAGGAGCCTTAAGAAATAGTAATGCATATAAAGTTTCCGTTTTAGGCCGTGATACCGGTTTTGATTCAGTAGGAGATTATAAACAGGCTGAAACATTGTCCATATTACTAAATGAACTGGAAACTACCAACAAATTATCTAAAACCATATTATATAATCTTAATCCGGCTGATAATACACTATTTGCGACAATGACAGGAAACTTTCAGGGCGAAGGCATCAGGGGGAAAATTCAATATGGATCAGGTTGGTGGTTTTTAGACCAGCTTGACGGAATGACAAATCAGATAAACGCACTCTCTAATCAGGGCCTGATAAGTACTTTCATCGGGATGCTTACCGATTCAAGAAGTTTTCTTTCCTATTCTCGTCATGAATATTTCAGGAGACTGTTATGTAACCTTTTTGCCCAGGATATCAGAAAAGGCTACCTGCCTAATGATGTTACCTGGATAGGATCTGTAATTTCCGACATCTGTTACTACAATGCAAAAAAATACTTTAACCTGAACCAAAGTTAATATAGATGGATAAAACAAAACTCATAAACAATATTGGTAATTATCGCTGGACAATTTGTACACTACTCTTTTTTGGTACAACCATAAACTATCTGGACAGGCAGGTACTAAGTTTATTACATCCTATTCTTGAGGAAGAATTAAAATGGACCAATACTGATTATGGGTTGATTACTGCCGTCTTTCAACTTACTTATGGATTGTTTACCCTATTCTCAGGTCGGCTTATTGATAAAATAGGTACAAAAAAAGGGTATGCCATAGCTTTAATAATCTGGTCTATAGGAGCCATATTACATGCTTTTGCTATTCCCATAGGAAAGGGTACTTCAGATCTTTTAGGAATATTAGGCATCACGGGTATATCTGTTTCGGTGGCTGGCTTCATCATAGCAAGGGCAATTCTTGCAATTGGTGAATCAGCTAATTTCCCTGCTGCTATTAAAGCAACTGCAGAATATTTCCCTAAAAAAGAACGGTCGTTAGCAACAGGTATATTTAACTCCGGGTCAAATATAGGGGCAATTCTGGCACCACTTACTGTTCCTTGGATTGCTTATCACTTAGGTTGGGAGAGTTCATTTATCATAATAGGATCTTTAGGTTTTGTATGGCTTGTTTTCTGGTGGATCTATTATGATGATCCTTCAAAACAAAAAAGATTAACTGCTGAGGAATATGAATATATAACAGAGGGTAGTGAAGTTAATGATATAGCTCCTGAAGAGATAAAGGAAACTAAAACTTCATGGTTTAAATTATTGGCTTTTAAGGAAACATGGGCCTTTACATTGGGGAAATTTTTTACAGACGGTGTATGGTGGTTCCTGCTTTTTTGGCTTCCCTCCTATCTCACTTCACAATTCGGATTAAAAAACACCGATATTACCCTGCCATTGGCTTTATTATACAGCATGACCATGGTAGGTAGTATTTGTGGCGGATGGTTTCCTTTATACTTCATTAAAAGAGGGTACGACACTGCACCTGCAAGACGAAAGGCAATGTTTTTTATAGCTCTTATACCGTTGGTTGTGTTATTAGTTCAGCCGTTAGGCGAAATAACATTCTGGATTCCGGTACTTTTAATAGGAACATGTGCTTCTGCACATCAGGCATGGTCTGCAAACCTATACTCTACAGTATCTGATATGTTCCCAAAGTATGCAATAGCCAGCGTAATAGGCATAGGAACCATGGCCGGAAGTATAGGAGGAGCTTTAACATCTTTTCTTGTAGGTAGGCTTTTTGATGCCTATAAAGCTTCGGGAGACCTAACTTCGGGCTATACAATAGTGTTCGGTTTTTGTGCAGTAGCCTATTTGTTTGCCTGGTTTATAATGAAACTTTTGGTGCCTAAACTAAAATAACTACTAATTACAGGGTTGTAGATTTTCTTATATTTATAGACGTTTCAAGTAATATAGTTTCATATAATGATGTCCTTTTTGTATTTGATGCGCATTCTATAAGCTCAATAAGTTTTTTAAGTGCTAAATACCCCATGTCTTTTGCCGGCTGCCTAATCGCAGAAAGCGAAGGATTAAGGGAAAAAGCAATATCGGTATTTGCAAAACCTATTACCGCAATTTCATCGGGTACTTTTATCTTTAATTTTGCCAAAATACCCAAACTTCTGGTAGTAATAACATCTGTAGCACCAAATATGGCATTAGGGGCTATATTTTGTTCAATTAACCCCAGTATGGAATTACTTATTTTGGCATCCATTTCATCAGTGTTTTCGAGACTACAAAAAACCATGTACCTCGGATTAATTGGTATATCTAAATTCTTTAACGCTTTTTTAAACCCCTGAATTCTTTGATTATTATCACCAAATTTATCTCCGGTTATAAATAATATTCTTTTTCGGTTAATATCTATAAGATGCTGGGTAGCCTCTAAAGCTCCTTTATATTCATTTACTCCAATCTTAGTTGTTTTAATTTCAGGATTTAACCTGTCAAACAAAACAACCGGGCAGTGCTTTTCATTAATAAGATTGATATAATCAGAATTAGAAGTTTCGCTAACAGGAGACAATAAAATACCATCAACTCCTTTAGAGATCAAAGAGTCTAAACAAGCTTTTTCATTCGCTACATTTTCATAACTCTGCATTATAATAATATCACAGCCTACCTCGTTGGAAGCCTTATGAATACCATCTAATACCTGAGCCAGAAAAGTACTGCTGAAAAAAGAGTTTACAATAACACCTATTGAGTTAGTATGCCCTATTTTAAGACTTTTTGCCAGTCTGTTTGGCCGATAATTATGCTGATTAGCATAATCAATTATTATTTTTCTTGTTTCAGCGCTTATTTCATAGCTGTTATTTAAAGCTTTTGAAATGGTTGAAACAGAAAAATTAAGTGCTTTTGCTATATCTTTTATTGTAATATTAGCCATTTATAATTGTATTGATTAATTGGTAAAGCAATTATAATAATTTTCAATAAAATATTGATCAATTAACCATTTATAGGAATTAATTATAATAATTTTTTTATCGATATAAAAAATTAAACCTGCAACAGTAGCTGTCACAGGTTTAAACTCAACTTAACACAAACTAATTTAATTATATCCCGGATTTTGATAATCTTGTGTATTTCCTACCATAGCATCAAGCTGCCCCTGAGGAATTGGTCGTAAATAAAGGTAAGGTTCTATACTACGCTGAATTGTTTGTGGTGTGTGATCACCAGTATCTGAACCACAAATAGTGTAGGTTGAAGCTAACTCATTCCATTTTTGTGTTCGTACAAGATCGAACCAACGATAACCTTCCCCGTAAAATTCACGTGAACGCTCGGCAAGAATATAGTTAATATCAATATTTGTTGGTGTAGCAGCTACCATTGCCGCGCTATTGTCTTCATTCTTAACCATATTACCATTGTTATCCCAACGCCACATACCTGCACGGGCGCGAATAACATTTATCAAATCATAAGCAGTTTTACCTCCCTGTGGTGATGCACCTTTTACATTAGCCTCTGCTGCTATAAAATACAGTTCGGAGAACTTTGCTATATTGAAAGGGCGTGTACTGGCCGCATTAGGCTGTCCTAAACCACTTCCATTATCAGTACGGTAAGTCCCCAGTTTCCATAACCCCGGATAAGTAAGCCTGCTTATACCTTGTGGCGATATTACATAGTCTGCCCTGCCAGGTAAGACACCTGCACCAATATTACTTTTATATGTAGAGTTTGAATAATCAATTAACTCTGTAGGTTCTTCATTCAGAAAGGTTAATATGGCATCACCCGGATAAACCTCCATGTTATTAGCATTATATAAAAATTCATTAGTTACTCCGCCTTTCTGCCAGTTACCACGATAAACAGTTGTAAAAGTGCCGTCATATCGTGAGTCATTTGTTTTATCTGCAAATGTATTTGTAATGACTTCGATAGTAGGACACATACGTGTCCAAGGGCGCCCAAGAGGCTGTGAAGCTTCTCGTTGTACCGAGCTTATAAGGGTTTCGTGAGTTTGATCGGCAGCACTTCTAATATTGGTGTAATTCCAGGTCATCATCCATCCTGCAAAATTATCAGGTGCTGTACCATTACTGTAAGTCAGACTTGCTCCATTATAAAATTCACTAGCCTCAGTATGATCTGCATATAGGAGTATCTCATTATTACGGTCGTTAGAACCCAAATTAACATCATAATAGGTTTGCTGTAAAGCAAATGGTCCCGGATTATCTATAGCCTCTACAGCAATATCATAAGCCTGCTGATAATACCATTGTGCACTTTGCCCATCAGGGTCTACTCTGGAAGTATCAGGATAGGTTGGAATATTGTTAGGATTCTCAAGCCACCATGCGTAAGTTAAGTATGCTTTTGCCAAATAAAGGCGCGCAACTGTTTTGGTAACTCCGCCAGTAACACGTCCTGCTTCCGGTAAATCATTAATAGCTGTTAACAAATCAGGAAATATTACTTTAGTATATACTTCGGGAACTGTATTACGAACAGATGTTCTTACCGGATTTGTATTAAACTTTAGCTCTCCGGTACCTAAATCTAACGGAACACCGCCAAATGTTTGTACCAGCATAAAATAATCAAATGCACGAAAGAATCTTGCTTCGGATATAAGTGCCTCTGGTATTGTACCTACTTCAGTGGCATTTTCTATTATACCATTTGCTGTATTAATATTAGGGAAAGCAGCACCCCACAAAACATCGGCACGACTGGTAACACTAGTAACCTGCCCAACCCCCGAAAGATCCATATCTTTAAAGTTTGCATCAGCACTTTGGGCATAGGTTACTTCATCAGTCCCTGTAAGACAACTATTATAGTAATAAGCCTGCCCGTATATATATCTTAAATGAGCATACATTGATGTTAACCCTCCATAAACCCCTTCTTCTGTCTTAAAATAATCAGGGGTATAAATACTACGTGGCTGTTCCTCTAAAATTTCATCACTACACCCCACAAACATTACAGTTGCAAAAAATGTAGCTGCTATAGTTTTTATTTTTAAATTTTTCATAATAGTTTTTTTAGAATGTTAGATTTAAACCAAGCATAAAAGTACGTGTGGCAGGTGTATTAGTTCCTACTGTAAGTAACCTGCTTTGATAAGTATCAGTCACAGCTGCGTTTTGATTACCATATGAATTAGGTTCGGGATCAAGACCGGTTTCCTTGTGATAAGGAGAGTATAACACAAATGCATTTTGCACAGTAGTATAAAGCCTTAATTTATCTATACCTACCTTTTTAATAAAGTCCTGATTAAAGGTATAGCCAAGTGTAATAGTTCTTATTTTTACATAAGAAGCATCAAAATAACTTAATGTACTTCCATATTTAGGATTATCACCACTAGTTATACCTCCCGGTTTAGGGTATCTGGCATCTGTATTTTCAGGAGTCCAATAATCAACGTCAACATTCCCCCTGCGCCCATTAAGCATATTTAAATATCCTGTAGAACCGTAAAGTGTACTTATAAGTATACCTCCGCTCTGAAAACCTCCTACAATACCTAAATCAAAATTCTTATAGTTCACATTAGTATTGAAACCTCCCTGAAAATCAGGATTAACATCTAAAACCTGACGATCATCCGGGCCAATAGCCCTTGTTGGTGTACCATCTTCATTATAATCTCCGGTATATTCTACCTTAATCATACCAACATTACCTCCCGGCTCTAATATATCCAGATAAGGGTCTCCTTCCTGCCATAATCCAAGCCTGTTATAATCATAAATAACATTTATCGGTTTACCCACAAACCACCAGTTGGCTTCGTCTTCCTGCTGCCCTGATGCTAGTGCTGTTAGCTTATTTTTATTAGAATAAAGGTTGAAACCGGCACTCCATGTTACACCATTTGGATTATCTAATATTAAACCGTTAAGGGAAAGCTCAAAACCTTTATTTTGCGTCTCGCCTATATTAGCGGTATAACTACCTACTCCGGCTGTTGGCGGTAAATTAACCCCTAACAATACATTATTTGTATTTTGTACATAGTATTCTAAAGTTCCTGATAAACGATTATTAAATAATCCAAAATCAAGACCATAATTCCATGTTTTTGAAAACTCCCATCCCAGATTTGGATTTGGCAGTTCAGATACATAGTATCCGGTAACGAAATCACCTCCGAAGTTATACGGACGTGTACTTAGTAATCCTAAAGTTTTATATGGGTCAACTGCCTGGTTTGAAGTTTCACCATAACCCACCCTCAATTTTAAAAGACTAATTTCATCCAGTCCGTTCATAAAAGATTCATTAGCAATATTCCATCCTGCAGAAACAGCCGGATAAGAATGCCACTGATGCCCCGGAGCAAGTCTTGAAGATGCATCTGACCTAAAAGTTGCACTTACCATATAACGGTCATCATAAGAATACATTAAACGTCCCATATATGAAACTAACCCACTCTTTTGATAGCTCTGATTTGCCGGATTTATAGTTACTTCCCCTTGTGCCTGTCCTAAATTAAAAAACTGGAATGCATCTGAAGGTATTTCTCTTGCTGAAATGGAAGAGCTGTTAAAGAAGTTTTCCTGTGCAGAATAAAGAGCAATAGCATTTATTGTATGCTTACCTCCAAAAGTGCGATCATAACTAAGTATATTTTCAACAGCCCAGTTACTATTAAAAGAATTATTAATTGTAGCTATTGATGGCGTATCTGGATTTGTGCTGAATACTCCCTCTCCTGTATAAGTACCTCCTGTACTCATCCTAATGTTTCCTCCTAAGTTCAATCTATATTTTAATCCTTCAACCCCCGGAATTTTCACCTCACCATATACTGTATTATATGAGGCAAAAGCCTTATTTTGATCTAAAAAACTATCACCAAGATTATTCATTATATCCCTAGAATATACCCATTGCTCGTCTAAAGGCATACTTACCGTTCTCTTCCATGAACCGTCTTCATTATAAGGATTTGCCAGTGGTGACATACTTAAAACACCATAAGTGCCTAAAGTACTTCCGTTAGTAATTGAATAATTGTTATTTGTATTAAAACCAACTCTTACATAATTACCTATTTGCTGATCCAGAGAACTAACCAGTGAAAAACGTTCATAATCCTGAAGTGGTATAACTCCTTCATCTTTATAATATGTTGTACTAAAACTATAGCTGCCCGTAGCAGATCCTCCCGATACATTAAAATGATGATTTTCTACAGTTCCGGTTCTGTAAAACAAATCCTGCCAATCAGTATTGATATCATCAGACTCATCAATCCCATTTGAAAACATTCCGGCATCAGCACGTAATTTTGCATATTTGGCTGCACCCATCATTGGATAGTCTGAAAAGACATTTCTAACTCCATAATATGAGCTATAAGTAAATTTGGCCTTTTGACCTAGTGTTCCTCTATTAGTTGTTATTAAAATTACACCATTAGCACCCCTGGAACCATAAATAGCAGTAGCAGATGCATCTTTTAGTACATCTATACTTTTAATATCATCCGTACTTATATCTGTTAAAGAACCCGGAAATGGTATACCATCTAATACAATTAAAGGGTTATTACTTGCTGTTAAAGAACGTGCACCCCTTATACGTATTTGCATAGACGCACCAGGTTGCGACGAAGTCTGATTGATTTCTACCCCTGCAAGACGACCTTGTAATGCTTGTGTAATATTAGGAGCAGGTACCTCTCTTATGGCATCTCCTTTTATAGACACTACAGATCCTGTTACAGCTTCTTTGCGTTGTGCACCATAACCTACAATCACGACCTCGTTAAGCTCCTGTGACTCCTCCTGTAATACTACATTTACAGTATTTCCGGTAACAGTAACTTCCTGAGACTGGTAACCTATAAATGAAAACTGTAATACAGCATTTAGGGGTGCCGATATAGTATAGTTACCATCTATATCTGTAGCTACAGAGTTTGTAGTGCCCTTAACTGCAACCAGAGCACCCGGTATCCCCATACCATCATCCCCCGAAGTAACTTTACCACTTACATTCATATCCTGAGACCAGCACAAATGCGTACTAAAGACTAAAGCCAAAACCAATAAAAGGCGATGGGGTTTAATTGATACTTTGTAGAGTTTTTTCATAATAGTTAGTAGTTGGTTATTAATAATATTTGTGTTTGTTTTTTGAATATTCATTGAATACTCTTTACTAAATCGATTTCGTAAACTAAGCGTAAGACACCCTCTAAATTTTTTAAGTAATGATTTAAAAACCTATTTTTTAATTACTTAAACCACCTTATGGTGTTATAGACCAAAAGTAAAATTTTCTTATTTTAAGTTAAAAATCTAATACATAAAAGCTACGAATACGTTTTAGTTGAAAATTCAATAAAAACATTATCTTCAAAAAAATAACACCTAATTTGTGGATATTTTATTTTAAAGCTGTTAATAGAGAAATAATTAAATCATAGTACTTAAAAATCATTAAAGAAGTAGATTTAAAAAATACATTCATAATGGCCTATATAAAAAATGGAATTATTGATTGAAAAGCTATTCTATTTTTAAATCAATATAATAGCTTAATGGCATTTCAGGTCTTTCCAGTTCTCCCGGAATAGGCATTTTTGAAAAAGTCTGAAAATAAAGTACACATGAGTTTCTCCAAATCACAGCTTCCTCCTGCTGCTCTTCAAGCAACTGCTTTACTTTATTAAACCTCTCATCATCAATAAAAGATTTTAGTTTATTCCACGAAGACTGCATTTTCCTTACTTTATCTACACCATTATAATAATGCTGGCACATTTCATCCCACAAAGTGTTACCTGATTTCATTTTATGCTTCCAGCTAACATGATGAAACCATAATAAAAGATTTTCGGGGCATGTTTCAATAGAGTTAAAGGTGTCCCTTACAGCAGGATAATATTGTGATACCGCATTAGAACCACTTGTAGTCCTATCAAAACCAATACCTATACTATCTGCCCTGTGATAGTATGTAGATTTCCAATTCGGTTGTGCTGCAGTATCAACCCAGGGTCCCGGTCCTCTATGTGTATCATAAGCCATTATATGGTTCAGTCCTAAAGGTGTCATATAATCTACAGTAGTTTCCCTGGATTCTAACATCATTTTTTTTACAGGCACAATAAATTCTTTATCGTTTGAAAAAGTCATACGTATCCAGTCGTCTGCTATGCTTTCCGACGATGTTTCAGGATTCCAGGCCAGCCTTCCCAAGCTATACCAGTTAGACTGGGCAAAAGGATGCCCGCACCAGTTCCTGCTATTGCCAATATTTGATACCCCTGCCATACCTGTAAGCTTATTAGAGGAATATTTCCCTTCAATCACGTTTGCTACTGTACTTCCTTTTCCTTTAGCATAGGTATCAGAATCCAGCGTTTCTTCATACAAGGTGGAAAGGAAAACCAAATGATTTGAGAATCCCAAATATTCCTGTGTAATTTGAAATTCCATCATAAGTGAAGTATTAGGCATTGCACCAAATAGTGGTGAAAAAGGTTCTCTTGGCTGAAAATCTATAGGACCGTTTTTAATCTGCACAAGTACATTGTCTTTGAACTGACCGTCAAGAGGTTTAAAACTATTGTAAGCCTGAAGAACCCTGTCTTCTTCAGGATCACTATTGTAAACAAAAGCCCTCCACATCACAACTCCTTTATAAAGTTCTAAAGCCTGAGCCAACATATTAGCCCCATCTGCATGTGTACGCCCGTAATCCTGAGGTCCCGGTTGTCCTTCCGAATTTGCCTTTACCAAAAAACCTCCAAAATCAGGAATAAGCGTATATATTTCTTCAGCTTTAGCTTCCCACCAGTCAATTACTTGTGGGTTAAGTGGATCTGCAGTAGGCAAACCTCCCAGTTTTATTGGAGAAGTAAATGAAACAGACAGATATACCTTTAAACCATATGGCCTGAAAACATCTGCGAGAGCCTTTACCTTTTCAAGATAGCTTTTGGTTAAAATCTTAGGATTGGAGTTTACATTATTTAATACTGTAGCATTAATTCCTACAGAAGCATTTGCCCTTGCATAATCAATATATCTTTTATCAACTGTATTAGGTAATTCATCCCACTTCCATAAGGAATTGCCTGCATAACCACGCTCTATACTACCATCAAGATTATCCCAGTGATTTAAAGCCCTTATATCTAATTTCGGTATTTCAGTAATAGTTAGCTTGTTGCTTATTTGCTGTGTTTGTATAAGTTTTATAAAATGAAAAACTCCATATAAAATACCAATATCAGTATTAGCAGTAATTAATGTACAGGTTTTGCTGTTAATTTTTACCGACCTAATTATAAAGCCTTCTTTTCCTAATGCTTCATAATCTTTAGCATAGATTTGACCATTGAGCACCGACTCATTTTTTGTTGCCAGGACAATGCAGTTATTTGTAATAGAATTCAAAACTTTAGGCTTAGTGCCCAGTAATCCTGAAAAAGCACGTTTAAGTTCATTTTCTGCTGCTTTTAGAGTCTCAGAATTTCCTGTGATATAATAACCGTTAAAAGCTTTGTTATATTTATCAAGTAGTGTTTTATTTTCAATTTTTATGTAGTTGAGCCAAAGGTCATAACCATCATTGGCTTTAAGACATAAAGGAAATAAAAGGATTGAAATAAATAAAAATCCTCGTGAGAATTTTGGTGTCATATTTATGTGGTATTGCAATTAAATATAAATGTGAGTTCGTTATCTGGTTTCAGGCGGACCTAAGTAGCTTTTTTTCATACCTCCAAAATCCAGTACGATTTTTTGAAGTACTATGCCCGGATCAACCATCCATATCTTAAGTATATGTTTTCCGGGTTTAAGTTCCTTTAATGTGGTTTCTTTAATAATGATATTATTTGCCACCCAACCAGCCCATGCCCTCTCTCCTTTCTCTGCGTTTATGCTAAGAATAACAGGTTGGGAATCATCTACCGAAACAGCATAGCATAATCCGCTATCCGTATTATGGAAATTAAGTGTTGGAGAAAAGTAGGTTTGTATATTTACCGAACCGTCCTCATAGCTGTAAAAAGTATATTCCAGACTAGGTCCGCCCGAATTTGGATCTTGGGCTGCCGCCGTTACCGGAAAAGGACTAACTCCTGATGCGGTACGCCCTATATCTGGTATTATTTTCCATTCAATACCATTTGTGTTGTTTGCTTTACTGTAGTTTTCTGCATCGATGGAAACATAACCATCCTTTTCATAAAAAACAGTATTAGTATCCATTATAGCCACTTCTTTAGAAGATTTAACAACCTCAGTAACCTCGTTATAGGGCTTAATTTTAGCATCATCTGAAACATAGGATACCGATGGCATTATATTGTTTTTAGGATTAAACCAAGAGGTATAACCTATATGTGTCTGATCCATAAAATGATTCCATTTACCTGAAGACAGCTCTTTATTATATTGCTTAGAAATAAGGGAATCTTTTATAAACAGTTCTTTCACTAAATCTGCATAAACATTAGCTTTTGTATTATTTTGATTTGCATACTTTTTATTCAGCGCTACAGCCACATACATCCTATGTAAATTTTCATTGGCTTGTATAGGGTGTAAAACCAATTGATAGTAAGCATCTTTATAGTCCTTTGGTAATTGTTTCTCAATTTTTTCTGCTTTTTCCAATAACTGTTTGTATTCGTTAACTACCCTGAAAGCTTCGTCATAATTTTCAATACTGTACGTGTTTTCATCAACCAGTTCAGGTTTTCGCCTTGAAGCCAGTTGACCGTATTCTCGCAAAACAACACCTATCTCTTTGGCATAGGTATCTCCAAACTGACCATTAGCCCACTGTGTATAATAATCCCTTAAATTATCAGGTGTCCACTTATCAGGATTCCACGCATAATCCAGAAAGAAAGAAATAGGAAACTCCATCGGTTTTATATCGCCCACATTTACAATCCATATCTGTTTCACATTGTATTCCCATGCCAAATGCATTTGTTCCCATACCCTGGCTATATTATTAGTATTTATCCATTTGTAATTTCTTGGTCCTCCCACATAGTCAAAATGATAGTATATACCATATCCGCCCTTTCGTTCCTTTTCATTCCTCGCCGGTAATTTTCTTATATTTCCCCAATTATCGTCACACAGTAGTAATGTAACATCATCGGGCACACGCATACCTTTATCATAGTAATCCTGAACCTCCTTATACAGTGCCCAAACCTGAGGTGTTTCTTCTGCAGGCCTTCCGGTTACCTCTTCTATAATATTGCGTTGGTCTTTAACAATTCTCTCTAAAAGCGCTGTGGCAGTACCTTCAGTCATAGGTTCATCACCATCACCACGCATACCAATTGTTACCAAACTTTCATGAGCCCCCATATTCTCAATACCCTTTTTCCAAAAATCTTTAAGAACCACCTCATTTTTTGTATAATCCCATGCTCCGCTGCCATATCTCTTCCATTCCTCCTGAGCTCTTAGCATTGGTTCATGATGAGATGTTCCCATAACAATTCCCCATTTATCGGCCAATATCGGATTAAGCTTATCGTCATCATTAAAAGCCCTGCCCCACATTGCAGGCCACAAATAATTGGCTTTGTTTCTTAGCAATAGTTCAAACACTTTAGTATAAAACTCATGATTAAACTTCCCAAAATTCTCTTCCACCCAGCCACTTAACGCGGGTGCCTCATCATTTATAAAAATCCCTCTGTACTTTACTTTAGGAGCATCATTAATATTTACATTGCTTTTTACAAAAACCTGTTCTTTTTTCTTTACCGGTACATCTGCCCACCAGTACCAGGGAGAAACTCCCATTTGTTTAGTCAGTTCCAAAGCACCATAAGCTGCTCCCCGCTTATTGCTACCTGCAATAATCAATGCCTTGTCAACTCCTTTAAAAGGATTATTAACCACCTGAATCATATACCCGTCCCATTTTCCTTTTAGGGAAGAAAAATCTATTTTTTTATTTTTTTCAAGTTCCCTAAAAAAACTGCATTTCTCTACGGTACCTATTATGATGATATTCTTTTCTTTGTTAATCTTTGTAAGCTGTTGTGGTCTTTTCCCTGTTACACGTTCAATATCATCTGTAAAAAGGTTTACTGCTATTGATACAAGTGAATCTTCATTCTTATCATAAAATACTGAGGTAACAGTTTCTGTTGTAACAACCGGAAAATCCATTCCGTTATTAATATTAGTTATAACTTCCTGTGCAACACTATTTAAAGAGACTAAGGTTATTAAAAAGGTTATTATTTGTTTCATTATATTTTAATTAATCCCAGGATATACCGTAAATATTAAACTTTTGTATTTCAATAATACCTTTTAAATTTCTTAATTCTCATATTTTTTTGAAATATAAGCGCAAACGTATTCGTAACTTTCATTTTGTTTCGATTAGAGCACTATAATTATGTTATATTTTTGAAATATGCATTTTCTTTCTCTGCATTGAGAAAACAAAAAAATCATATAAACTTCCTCATAGATAATCTTTCAAATTATTTAAAAATGAAATTTAATACGCTTTATATATTCCTGTTCTTTCTGTATGCAAATATTGGCCTTTCGGCATTTGCACAGAATCAGCAATATCCGTTTCAGGACTATAACTTAACTTTTGAGGAAAGAGTTAATGATCTTGTTGGCAGACTAACCCTTGAAGAAAAAGTATCACAAATGCTAAATTCTTCCCCTGCTATCGAGCGTCTTGACATACCGGCTTACGACTGGTGGAATGAAACACTTCATGGTGTGGCTCGTACTCCCTATAATGTAACGGTATACCCCCAGGCAATAGCTATGGCTGCCACTTTTGACAAAGATGCACTTTTTACAATGGCTGATTTTTCGGCCACAGAAGGACGCGCCATATATAATATTGCGCTGGAAACAGGACAAACCAAAGAGCGCTATTTGGGACTTACCTACTGGACTCCAAATATTAATATATTTAGAGATCCACGCTGGGGACGCGGACAGGAAACCTATGGAGAGGATCCTTTTTTAACAGCACAGCTGGGTGATGCTTTTGTAAGAGGACTACAGGGTGATGATCCTAAATATCTTAAGGCTACCGCCTGTGCTAAGCATTATGCGGTGCATAGTGGTCCTGAACCCCTTCGGCATACTTTTGATGTTGATGTTAGTCCGTACGAATTATGGGATACCTATTTACCTGCTTTCAAAAAATTGGTAACCGAATCTGATGTGGCGGGAGTTATGTGTGCTTATAATGCATTCAGAACACAACCGTGTTGTGCCAGTAATACCCTAATGATTGATATTTTACGTAACCAATGGGGATTTACAGGATATGTTACCTCTGATTGTTGGGCTATAGATGACTTTTTTAAACATCACAAAACACATCCAAATGCTGAATTAGCATCGGCAGATGCTGTGTTTCACGGTACAGATCTGGAATGTGGAACAGATGTATATCTTTCACTAATCGAAGCGGTAAAAAACGGTGAGATTACCAAAGAGCAAATAGATATTTCCGTAAAAAGATTATTCATGATTCGGTTTCGCTTAGGGATGTTCGACCCGGTATCTATGGTAAAATATGCACAAACACCAACATCTGTACTGGAAAGTAAACCTCATTCAGACCACGCATTAAAAATGGCAAGGGAATCTATAGTGCTGCTCAAAAATGAAAACAAAACACTCCCCTTAAATAAAAAACTAAAAAAGATAGTGGTTTTAGGTCCAAATGCTGATAACAAAATAGCCATACTGGGTAATTATAACGGAACCCCATCAAGAACAACCACTGTACTGCAAGGCATAAAAGACAAACTTCCTAAAGACTGTGAAGTAATTTTTGATAAGGCAGTTAACTTTACAGATAACACCATTCTTGAATATAATAATCTTAATGACCAATATTTTTATGACGGGAAAAATGGGTTTAAGGCAGAATATTATAATAATATCCTTTTACAAGGGAATCCTATTGTAAAAAGGGAAAAAAGCCCTGATTATAACTGGCAGGAAGGGCAAACTGTTATAAACGACATTAAAGCCTACAATTTTTCTGTTCGCTTTACTACTGATTTTAAACCTCAGGTAAACGGTCCGGTAGTGTTTGAACTGGAAGCTGATGATGGTTATCGCTTTATTGTAAACGGAAAAACTGTTATTGATGCATGGGAAAGAAACAGATGGGGAGCAAAAACTTATGAATTAATTGTAAAAAAAGATTCTGTTTACAACTTACAGATAGAGTACTGGCAGGGAAAAGGAAAAGCTAATGTAAAATTCAGCACCGGTAAATATACTAATACCAGCTTTGAAAATATTGCTGACCGCTATAAGGATGCCGATGCTTTTATTTTTACTGGAGGTATATCACCTCAACTGGAGGGTGAAGAAATGGAAGTTAACTACACGGGATTTGAAGGCGGTGACCGCACTTCTATCTTACTGCCGGAAATACAAACAGAGCTAATGAAGGCATTACAAAAAACGGGAAAACCTGTAATTTTTGTAATGATGACCGGAAGTGCCATAGCGACTCCCTGGGAATCAGAAAATATACCTGCTATTATAAACTGCTGGTATGGCGGACAGGCTGCCGGCACAGCCGTAGCTGATATCCTTTTTGGAGATTATAATCCTTCCGGTAGGTTACCTGTAACTTTTTACAGAGATGATAAGGACCTCCCTGCATTTACAGATTATAGTCTGAAAAATCGTACCTACAGATATTTTTCCGGAAAACCTCTCTACGGTTTTGGGTTTGGACTAAGCTATTCGTCTTTTGCTTATGAGCAGTTAAATATACCTACAGACATAAATAAAGGAAAAGAAGTTGAAATATCAGTAAAAATAACTAATACAGGGACTATACAAGGAGATGAAGTTGCCCAATTATACCTGATAAATAAAAACAAAGAAATAAAAACAGCTTTAAAAACACTTAAAGGATTTGAAAGAATTAACCTAAAGTCGGGAGAATCTAAAACCGTAATCTTTAAGCTTACACCTCAAGATCTTACCTATGTTACCCCTAACGGAGAATTAAAGTCATTGTATGGTGAATTAGATATTGCTGTTGGAGGCCATCAACCGGGAGAGCCCAATAAGAGTACCAGTAACATGGTAACCAAAACGATTTATATAAATTAAAAAATACTGTTTATAAACAGTTACAGTAACATAACTTTTAAATAGTTAGAAGTTAGTTAGCGTTCGTTAAAAAAGCCTGTAGGATTGAGCTCCCTACAGGCTTTGCTATTTACTAATCAAAACTATTTATTTTGCAGTATCTAGTATTGCTTTTGCTACCTCTTTTTTAAGGGTGTAGTCCCTGTTAAAAGGTAAAGGATAATTGGTTCTCCCTCTAACAGGCCAGTTATTTAACCAGGTATCAGCGTCGGAGAGTCCCCAAAAGGTAACCCTGTCAATATGCTTCTCATACTTTACAAATAACTTAAATATGCTTCCATAGCGTTGTGCCAAACGGTTTTCTACTTCTACAGGTAACCCGTCTACATATGGGTTAAGTTCTTCTTTATATATTTCAGAATTAGCCACATCTGCTGTAGCATCTGCATTTGCTTCAGGCAATACAGAAATATCCAGCTCAGTAAAATTTACATTTACCCCGGCTTTTATAAAATCCTGTATTGTAGTCTCAATATCCTGTAAAGAGGCACGATCCAAATTATAATGTCCCTGTTCCCCTACTGCATTTATTGGTATTCCTTTTTCCTTTAAGCTATTAACTATTTTAATTGCCCCGCTTCGTTTTTCTGCCTTATATAAATTATAATCATTGTAATACAGTTCAGCTTCAGGATCTGCCGCATGGGCAAATTCAAAAGCTTTTTCTATATAGTCATCTCCTATTATAGTTCTCCATTTAGAATCTCTTAAAGAACCATCTTCATTAAGGGCTTCATTAACAACATCCCATCCTTTTATCTTCCCTTTATATCGGGAAACTACTGTATCTATATGGTCTTTCATTCGCTTAAGTAACTCCTCACGGGTAAGTAAATTTTCTTGTTCATCGGTAAATACCCAATCAGGTGTTTGCGAATGCCAAACTAAGGTATGCCCTATAATGAACATGCCCGACTCCGTCCCTGTTTTTACATAACTATCGGCAGGATCAAAATTATAAATTCCCTGTGAAGGGTGGATATTCTCCCATTTAAGATCATTCTCCGGACTGATACTGTTAAAGTATTGCTTTATAAGAGTAGTTTCCTTTTCATTTTTTTGCAAGGCCTGTCTACGGTTTATTGCTACCCCTATATAGAATTTATCCTTAAAAGCATCTTTAAATGTTTCTTCCATGGTATCATGCTTAACCTCAGCACTATGCTTACATGAAAATAACAGTATTGAGCACAAACCTACAGCAGTGATTAAACTAATTTTCCTTATGCTTTTACTTATATACATCACTAATTATCTTTTCATTACGGATTAATTAATTCCAAACTACCATCAGGATTATGAGTCAGTTCCGTCACCTTTACATTGCGAAGATGAGTTTTACCTGATAGTTGTGTATCATGATAAAAGATATACCATTTTCCGTTAATTTCAACTATTGAATGGTGGGTTGTCCAACCCTGCACAGGGTTCATAAAATGCCCTCCATAAACAAATGGTCCGGTAGGCTTGTCTGATGTTGCATAAGCCAGGTAATGAGTATCTCCTGTAGAATATGTAAAATAATATTTATTATTGTATTTGTGCATCCATGAACCTTCAAAAAATCTTCTGTCATGATCTGAAGTAAGAAGTGGTTTGCCATTACTGTCATTAATAACAACATCCTGCACCGGCCCGTCAAATTGCAGCATATCGTTAGAAAGTTTAACAACTTTACAACTTAGCGCAGGAACATTTGGGTCTTCTAAGTCGGTTTTTGAACCATTTGCATCAAACTTGCCTGAAGCCCATTGCTGCAACTGGCCTCCCCAAATGCCTCCAAAATACATATAAGATGTTCCGTCGTCATCGGTAAACACAGCAGGATCTATACTAAAGCTTCCTTTTATTGGTTCTTTTTCGGGTGTAAAAGGACCTTGCGGAGATTTACTGGTAGCCACTCCAATTCTAAATACATCATCTTTATCCTTTACAGGAAAATACAGGTAATATGTTCCGTTTTTATATGCTGCATCCGGAGCCCATAATTGTCGCCCGGCCCAGGGAATATCTTTAATATCGAGTGCAATACCATGATCAGTAACCTTTCCGCCTATACTATCCATCGATAAAATATGATAATCTCTCATATCAAAATGGTCGCCATTATCATTTTCAGGAATACCGGCATCAATATCATGAGAAGGATAAATGTATATTTTGCCATCAAACACGTGTGCTGAGGGATCTGCGGTATAAATATGAGAAACCAAAGGCTGAGTTAAAAATTCTTTTTCTGTTGTTTCTTTTGTATCCTCTACGCTAGCTTCTTTCTCCTTTTCCTCTTTACAGGAAGTAAATGTTACTAGTGAAGCTACCGATATAATTGCTATATACGATGTTAGTGTGTATTTTTTTCTGTTCATCATAGATTTTAGTTTTAGTTGGTAAAAGAAACCACTTTAAATATTTTTATTTAAAGTGGTTTAAAAGTTTAATATGCATTTGCTATTATCTGCTCAAATAATTCCTGCCTGCCACTTCTTGGCTTAGGATTCCCATTTTCACGGGCTATGTCACTAAGATTTTGAAGCTTAAGCTTGCCATTTTCAAATGCCGCACCGTTACCACTGTCAAATGACATATATCGTGTGGTTTTTAATTCGCTATAGTTAGTATTGTTAAGTATATGGTCTGCACAAATAAGCCCTCTTGCAAAAACATCCATACCACTTATATGAGCGATAAACTTATCTTCATAATCTATTGAGTTACGGCGAACTTTTGCGTCAAAATTTATCCCTCCGCCTTTTACTCCTCCGTTTTGTAAAAACACCAGCATAGCCTGTGTTATCTCATAAATATCTATAGGAAACTGGTCGGTATCCCAGCCGTTTTGATAATCTCCCCTATTGGCATCTATACTTCCAAGCATACCTGCATTAGCAGCAACCTGAAGCTCGTGTTCAAAGGTATGCCCTGCCAGTGTAGCATGGTTTACTTCTATATTTAATTTAAAGTCGTCTTGTAAACCAAATTTGTTAAGAAACCCTATACACGTGGCCGCATCAAAATCATACTGATGCTTCATAGGTTCCATAGGTTTAGGCTCAATAAAGAAAGAACCTTTAAAACCTTCATTACGTGCATAATCTCTACACATGGCAAGAAACATTGCCAAATGTTCCTGCTCACGTTTCATGTCGGTATTTAAAAGGCTCATATAACCTTCACGACCACCCCAAAACACATATCCTTCACCATTTAAGGCTATGGTTGCATCTATAGCTATTTTAGCCTGCCCTCCGGCATGAGCTACCACATCAAAGTCGGGGTTGGTTGAGGCTCCGTTCATATATCGCGGATTACTGAAAAGGTTACTGGTTCCCCAAAGCAGTTTTATTCCCGTCTCTTTTTGTTTTTCCTTTGCATAAGCTACCATTGCCTGTACCCGCTGTTCAAACTCTGCAAGTGTTGGAGCTTCGTCTACAAGATCTACATCATGAAAACAATAATAAGGCAGACCAAGTTTTTCCATAAACTCAAAACCTGCATCCATTTTGTCTTTTGCCCGGGCTATAGCATCTTCATTTGAATTCCATGAATTTTTTATTGTACCCGGACCAAAGGGATCATCACCCGTATTACACAGGGTATGCCAGTAGGCCATTGCAAATTTAAAATGTTCTTTAAGTGATTTTCCGGCAACTATTCGGGTCTCGTCATACCATTTAAAAGCAAGCGGATTGTCGCTATCCCTTCCTTCAAACTGTATCTTATCTACAGTCTTAAAATAAACCTGTTTTGTAGTGTTCATATTTTTAGCGGATTGTAACATTCTTGAAAATAAGTACTTATTCTCAAAAGTAAGTGTACTATTCCTAAAGCCTTAGAAGTAAGAATGAAAATTTACGAAAACGTTTTCTGTATCTTTTATTGATATTGCAAGACAAACTGATTAAAAAAAATAACTTTACAAATAATGCTTTTTTATCTTATTCTTTTAATTCCAAATTCATAAACATTTAAAATTTAAACCAAATAAACTATGAAAAAAGCCCTGCTTTTATTTTTCACTCTTATACTTTCAATTACTGCTAAAGCGCAGATAAAACTTCCTGAGATAGTAAGCAATGGTATGGTATTACAAAGAGAAGAACCTATAAATATTTGGGGTTGGGCAACTCCTAACGAAAAAGTAACCGTTAGGTTTAACAATAAGAAATACAAAACCATTACTACAAAAAACGGTGTATGGAAAGTTATCCTGTCTCCTATTAAGGCTGGAGGTCCGTATAGTATGGAGATTGAAGGCAGTAATAAAATTATACTTAATGATATTCTTGTTGGTGATGTGTGGCTTTGTTCAGGTCAGTCTAATATGGTACATCAAATGCGTTTACATAATGTGCTTTATGCCGATGAGATAGCAAATGCATCGTATGACGGAATACGACAGTTTTTTGTTCCTAATACAGTAAATCTTTCAGGTCCTCAAACAAAACTTCCCGAAAGCTCATGGAAAAAAGCTATAAATCCTGATATAAATGAGTTTTCGGCTGTTGCCTATTTTTTTGCTAAAGAATTATATCAAAAATATAAGGTCCCTATTGGAATTATCAATTCCAGCTGGGGCGGCACGCCTATTGAGGCATGGGTTAGTGAAAAAGGATTTAAAGAATTCCCTAATGTGCTTGAAACTATTAACAGAAACAAAGATACTTTATACATAAACAGCCAAAATACATTGCCGCAAACTGAAACCCCTTTACCCAAAGATAAGGGTTTAGAAGAAAAATGGTTTGATACAGTTTATAAACCTAAAGGATGGAGAAACATAGCCATACCCGGCTATTGGGAAGACCAGGGAATAAAAGGCTTAGACGGTACAGTATGGTACAGGCGGGAAATTGACATTCCTGAAGCTATGACAAAGAAAAAAGCTATGGTGTTTTTAGGGCGCATAGTAGATGCCGATGTATTATATATAAACGGTAAGCGAATTGGAAACACAACATATATGTATCCACAGCGTCGCTATTCTGTTGCAAATGATGTATTAAAGCCCGGTAAAAACCTTTTTGTTGTGCAGGTTACCAATAATTTTGGTAAAGGTGGTTTTGTACCCGACAAGCCCTATTATATTGTTGCTGGAAAAGATACAATTGATCTTACCGGATACTGGCAATATAAAGTAGGAAGGGTAAATATGCCTTTTAATAAAAACTATAATAAAATAGCATTGCACTATCAGCCTACTGCTCTTTATAATGCTATGATTTCCCCTTTAATAAATTATAACATTAAAGGTTTTGTATGGTATCAGGGAGAAAGCAATACCGGAAATGCCAGTGAGTATTCAAAGCTTCAGGCTGCACTTATAGACGACTGGCGTAATAAATGGAATAAACAGCTTCCTTTTTTATATGTACAGCTTCCGGGGTTTATGGACTATAACTACCTCCCTTCCGAAAGTCAATGGGCATTGTTTAGGGAAGAACAGGCTAAATCTTTATCAATACCAAAAACTGCAATGGCAGTAGCAATAGATTTAGGCGAATGGAACGACATTCATCCTGACAGAAAAAAAGAAGTAGGTGAACGGCTAGCTTTAGCAGCAGAAAAAACGGCTTATAATGAACCTATAATAAGCTCTGGTCCTTCTTACAAATCATCAGAAATTAAGGGAAATAAAATAATAGTAAGCTTTAATAATACAGGGAATGGACTTTCTACAACTGATGGGGAAGCACCATCTGAATTTGCTATTGCGGGAGCAGACAAAAATTTTGTTTGGGCAAAAACAAAAATTGAAGGAAATACAGTGATTTTATGGAATGAAAGCATTGAAAAACCATTGTACATACGATATGCCTGGGCAGATAATCCTGTAAATCCTAATTTGATAAATAAGGAAAATTTACCGGCTGTACCTTTTCGAACTGATGAATAGTTTTATAAATATTTAAAAATTCTAATATTATTATTTTGATGAAAAAAATAGCAATAACAACTCTGTTAATTATTTTATCAATTAATCAGTCTTCAGCTCAAAAGCCTAAGGCAAATAATAAAGAAGAGCCAGTCTTTTCAGAATTCACCTATCAGGGAAAGGACGACATTTATGATAAAAATCCTTTAAAGTCCGATGAATTTTATACTCCCATACTACAGGGCTGCTATCCTGATCCAAGTATTACCCGCAAAGGGAATGATTACTATCTGGTAAATTCTTCGTTTGCCATGTTTCCGGGAGTGCCAATTTTTCATTCTACCGATTTGGTAAACTGGAAACAGATAGGACATGTACTGGACAGGGAATCACAGCTTAAAGTAGAAGATTCACGAATATCGGGTGGTGTCTATGCTCCCGACATTAAGTACAATCCCTATAATGATACTTTTTATATGATAACTACAGAGATTGCAGGGGGAATGGGGAATATAGTGGTAAAAACAAATGACCCTTCTAAAAGCTGGAGTGATCCGTTTAAACTTAACTTTGAAGGAATAGATCCGTCATTATTTTTTGATGATAATGGTAAAGCTTACCTGGTACACAATGATGCCCCGGATAAGGGAACAGAACTATATCAGGGACACAGAGTAATAAAAATATGGGAATATGATTTGCAGAAAGATCAGGTGGTTCCTAATTCAGATAAGATTATTGTTAACGGCGGGACAGACATCACTCAAAAACCTATTTGGATTGAAGGACCTCATATCTATAAAAAGAACAACAAATATTACCTTATGTGTGCCGAAGGCGGGACAGGTGACTGGCATAGTGAGGTAATTTTTGTGAGTGATAACCCTATTGGTCCTTATATTCCTGCAAAAAACAACCCCATACTTACCCAACGTTATTTTGCAAAAGGCAGGACAAATAAAGTAGACTGGGCAGGACATGCAGATCTTGTGGAAACTGTTGACGGAAATTATTACGGGGTATTTCTTGCTGTTCGTCCTAACGAAAAACAACGTGTAAACACAGGTCGTGAAACATTTATTCTCCCGGTAGACTGGAGCGGAGAGTTCCCTGTATTTGAAAACGGTCTCGTTCCTTTAAAACCTTTATTAAAATTACCTAATGGTGTTGAGAATAAAACCGGAAAAGCAGGATACTTGCCTAACGGAAATTTTAATTTTACTGATAATTTTACCTCTAATAAGTTAGATTATCGCTGGATTGGTATAAGAGGACCAAGAGAAAAGTTTATAATAACAGGAAAAAATGGTTTAACTATCACTCCTTTTAAAACAAATATTAAAGCAAATGCTCCTACCTCTACCCTGTTTTACAGACAGCAGCATGCCTCTTTTGAAGCAACAGTAAAACTATCATACAAACCCAAATCAGAAAAAGACCTCGCCGGTATTACTTGTTTTCAGAATGAAAAGTTTAATTATGTATTTGGGGTTACCAAAAAAGGACAGGATTATTACCTCGTACTTGAGAGAACAGAAAATGGAAAATCGACAGTTATTGCCAGTCAAAAAACAGATATAAACAATCAGTTATATCTGAAGGTAACTGCAAAAGGAGATGACTATAGCTTTTATTACTCTTTTGATGGCAATACCTTTAATAACTTTGGAGGAGTCATGTCTGGCGATATTCTTTCAACTGATATTGCAGGAGGATTTACAGGAAACCTTATTGGTTTATATGCTACAAGTTCAAACGATATTTTGCCTTAAACCATATTCAAATAAAAAAAGCTCTTAAAATCAGATAAAGTTAAATTATACAGATGCCAACTTAACCTTATCTGATTTTATTTATAATTAATAAGTTTGTAAAAACTTACAGTCTTATGAATATCCTCCTGATAGAAGATGATAAAAGAATAAGCGATTTTGTATTAAAAGGCCTGCAGGAAAATGGTTTTAATGTACATTTAAGCGATAATGGCGTAAATGCCCGTGAACATATTTTATCTTCTGAATGGGATATTATATTAATGGATATAATGTTACCTGATATAGACGGTGTTGAACTGGTTAAACTAATACGTTATAAAAAGAAAAATACCCCTATCATAATGCTCAGTGCTTTGGGCGACCCTGAAGATAAGGTTAATGCGCTTGACTCGGGAGCCGATGATTATTTGGTTAAGCCATTCCATTTTAAGGAACTTATCTCTAGAATCAATGCACTTGTAAGACGTACCAAACTCAACTATGATAAGGAACAGAACATATACAGTTGCGGAGATATTATCATAAATACAGATGAACATAAAGTATTGGTCAATAACAAAACCATTGATCTTTCTCCCCGTGAATACAAACTACTGTTGTTTTTGGTAGAAAACAAAAACAAGGTAATGCCACGCACACAAATACTTAATAATGTATGGGGAATTAATTATGACAACAATACTAACGTAGTTGATGTATATATATCGTACCTTAGAAATAAGATGAACCTTACCTCTGCAACACTACAAACTATAGTGGGTACAGGTTATATGCTTAAAGACAGTTAAATGAAAATAAGAAACAGGCTTACCTTAATCTCTTCATTAACATTTGGAGTGGTATTTATTACTACTGCCCTAATAATATATATCGCTTTTTATCAAAGTTCTGAAAAAAGGATTTTTAATGATTTACAACGTATATGTCTGCTTTCTGCCATTTATTACTTGGAAAAGGATGAACTCCCTATAGACCAGCACAAACAGATAAAAGAACAATATAACGAGAATATACAGGATGTTGACGTTGGTGTTTATAATAAAGAAAACAACGTCGCCTATGGTGATGATTTAAGCACCAATAGCATAACGCCACAAATACTTAATAAAGTACGGGAAAACCGAAAGGTCATGTTCAAATCAAAGGACCATTTCTACTTCGGGATTTTTTATCAGGATAATCAGGGAGACTTTGTGGTATTTGTAAAAGCAAACGACAGGGATTTTAAAGCCCAGACTCATGAGCTTATGATCATCATGATAATTGTTCTTCTGGCAGGTTTATTGGTTATCTACATATTAAGTCGTTTCTTATCTAAAATTGCCTATAAACCTATTAATACAGTTATAAAACAGGTTAATGAAATAGAGGCTTCTTCACTGGATGAAAAGATCGTAAGTGTTAATACCCGCGATGAAGTACAAAAGCTGATAGAAACCTATAATAACCTGTTACAACGACTGTCAAACACTTTTAAAACCCAAAAAAACTTTATCAATTATATTTCGCATGAGTTTAAAACACCGTTGGCATCCATATCTGGTCATTTGGAAGTATTTGCCCAAAAGGAAAGATCTCCCGAAGAGTATCAGGAAATAACAGGTAAGGTACTTAATAATGTCTATGAGATAGAACAGATATTAAATACACTCATGATTCTTTCCGGTCTTAAAGCTGAAGCTGTGGGCAAAGAAACTTTTAGGGTCGACGAAATGCTATGGGACATTAACGATAAAATTTCTAACGTAAAAGAGTTTACCAATACCAAATTACGCATCACCTTTAAAGTTGAGGATGAAAAACTGCTAACGGTAAAAGGAAATGAATCAGAAATAAGTATGGCTGCATACAACATTATCGAAAATGCAGTTAAGTACTCTGAAAATGAACCTGTAGAAATTGCATTACTAAACAGTGATAACCAACTGCAAATAACCATAAAAGACTCCGGAAGAGGTATTAATGCAAACGACCTGAGCCATATTAGGGAAACTTTTTACAGGGGTAGTAATGTAGGCAATGTACAGGGAAGCGGTATAGGCTTATCTCTTGCTTCCATACTATTTGCAAAAAACAATGTTATTTTCAAAATCAACTCTAAAGAACATGAAGGTACAGAAGTTGTGATTACATTCCCTAAACTCTAATCATTTTCTAATATCGTTCTCATAGCTTTCTAACAAGACGCAAATACTGCTTTAATACGGGCACAATAGCTTTGTCCCATATTAAAACATAAGCCTTGAAACGATTTATTTTATCCTTTGTTTTGTTTAGTACTGTAATTGCATCGGCACAAAATAGTGTAAACGATACTATAGTACTTACACGTGTTGATGCCGAAACAATTTTTTTACAAAGCAACCTTAGCCTGCTGGTAGAAAAACTTAATATTGATATAGCCGAAGCACAGGTTATACAGGCTAAAGTATGGCCTAACCCTACCCTATCTGTTAGTGAAGTTAACCTTTGGAGTAATTCGACTTCAGAAGAGCTTCCGGTATTATGGGGTAACTACGGTCGTAATCAGGAAATAGGACTTAGCCTTGAACAACTGGTATATACTGCCAGTAAAAGAAAGAAACTGATTGCTATTGAAAAGGTAGGTGCGCAAATGGCCGCCCAATACTACAAAGACATACTGCGAAGCCTTAAAACCGAGTTTAGAAATAACCTTACTGCATTACAGTTTAACCAACAGCAAAAAAGTGTTTATGAGAAACAGTTAGTATCGGTAAGGAAACTCATTAATGCTTATGCTTATCAGGTAAAGCAGGGTAATATCAGTCAGGCAGAATATGTCAGGCTAAAAGCTTCTGAACTGGAATTCCTAAATGAACTAAACCAACTGAACATTGAGGGTAATATCCTGCAAAAGGAAATGAAAATCCTTATGAACTTACCTGCCAAAAGCTATATAAAACTGGAAAACGAAGGATTTGTTCCTAATCTTAATTCAGTCGATGAATTAAATCTGGCAGATATTATTAATGAAGCCGAAAACAACCGTCCTGACTTACAGTTTGCCAAACTGGCTCAACAGTACAGTGATAACAAATATGCATACGAAAAAGCGCTGCGAACACCTGATATTATATTACAGGCATCTTATGACAGAGGCGGTAATATCATGAATAACTTTTTTGGTGTTGGTTTCGCTATAGACCTTCCTTTTTTTAACCGAAACCAAGGGAATATTAAAGCTGCAAAACACGCCATAGAACAAAGCTCCCTCATTAAAGAACAGACTTTTAACAGTGCTCAGGCAGAAATAGTACAGGCTTACAGCAACTTTACTAATGCGCGACAACTTTACGAGAGTATCGATACCGGTTATGATAACGATTTGGATATGATACTTGAAAGCCATTTTAAAAACTTTAGTGAACGCAATATAAGCTTACTTGTATACCTTGATTATGTAGAGGCTTACATTAAAAATAAAGAAATAATACTCACTTCAAAAAAACAGCTTAACGAACGTTTGGAAGAGCTACGCTATGCCAGCGGACAGGAATTAAACTAATCATTATGAAATATACATTTTTAATCGCCGCAACAACCTTAGTATTAGCTTGCAGTTGTTCAGAAAAACAGGATACTGCAAAACGTAATACCGAAAACTTTTGCCTTAATGCCCAGCTTAAAGAAAAAATAGAAATAGAGACAGTAAAAAAACAGGCTGTTGCCGAAAACCTTTCCCTAACAGGTAACATCACTTATAATACAGATGACGTGGTTCAGTTTTCAAGCCTTGTGGGCGGACTTATTACCAATACCTATTTCTCGCTTGGGGACTATGTAAAAAAAGGAAATGTACTGGCCGAAATTAAAAGTACCGAGCTTAACAGCCTTCAGGCAGAACGCAAATCGTTAGAAGCACAACTACAGGTAGCTAACAGACAATTACAGTCTGTACAGTCTATGTTTAACGACGGTATAGCGTCACAAAGCGAGTTAGTACAGGCTAACAGCGAAGTGAATGTATTAAAATCTTCACTGGAAAATGTAGAACAAAACCTTTCATTATACAGTGCGAGTAACGAAAAATCAGTATTCCAGATAAAGGCTCCGGTAACGGGGTATATCGTTTCTAAAAATATGAGTCCGGGTATGCAGATTGCTGCAAACGATTCTCCTCTTTTTACCATATCAAACCTCTCTAAGGTATGGGTTATGGTAAATGTATATCCTGCCAATCTTAAAGATATACATGAAGATATGGAGGTAACCATAACTACACCTGCATACCCTAACCAGACCTTTACAGGAAAAACAACAGTGATTTCTCAGGTTTTTGATGCCGAAGAACATGTACTAAAGGCAAGAATAGTAATGGATAATACCGATTTAAAACTTAAACCGGGACTTACTGCTGATATACTTATTAATAAAAAAGACAGCGATACTAAAATGGCTGCTGTTAGTGCCAAAGCCCTGATTTTTGACAACAACCAAAATTACATTATGGTATATAAAGATGATTGCCATATTGAACGTAGACAAATAAATCCTACTGTAAAAAACAGGGACTTTCTATATTTTGAAAACGGACTTAATGAGGGCGAAAAAGTTATTGTTAAAAACCACCTTCTTATTTATGAACAGCTAAAAGCGACTAACGAATAGAAGGTTAATACTAAATTACACATGCAAAAATTAGTTCAGAAAATAGTAGCTTTTTCCCTTAAAAACTCTGTTATCGTATTTTTTATGACAGCAGTGCTTTTAGGTGCCGGGATTATAAGCTATATACATACCCCTATCGAAGCATTTCCCGATGTAACCAATACAAGAGCCCGTATTATTACACAATGGCCGGGACGTAGTGCCGAAGAGGTTGAAAAATTTATTACACTGCCTATTACAAAGGCAATGAATACCGTACCTAAAAAAGCTGAAGTACGTTCCATATCACTTTTCGGACTTTCGGTAGTAACCGTATTATTTAATGAGGATGTAGATGATTTTTATGCACAGCAATATGCTTCAAACCGACTGAATAATATTGATTTACCCCAAGGTAGTGAGGCTGAGATCGATCCGCCTTCAGGAGCAACCGGAGAAATTTTCAGGTATGTAATTAAAAGTGACCTGCCTATTAAAGAGGTAACTGCGTTACAGGATTGGGTTATTGAGCGTGAACTGGTTTCAGTTCCAGGTGTGGCAAATGTGGTAAGTTTTGGTGGTGAAGAAAAAACCTTTGAAATCAAGATAAACCCTACCGAACTTAATAACTATGACCTTTCGGCACTAGATGTGTTTGAAGCAGTTTCCAACAGTAATATCAATGTGGGTGGAGATGTTATACAGCGTGGCGACCAGGCCTATGTAGTACGTGGTGTAGGACTTATAGATAAGGTTCAGGATATAGGTAACATTCTTATTAAAACCGTAGGTAATACACCCATACTGGTAAAACATGTGGCCGATGTTTCCATTTCGGCAAAACCTAGGTTAGGTCAGGCAGGGCTTGATGAAAATCCCGATGTGGTTGAGGGCATAGTTATTATGCTTAGAGGTGAAAACCCTGCCGATGTAATTGAAAGTTTAAGAGACCGTATAGATGAACTTAATAGCAGGGTACTACCCTCTAACGTACAAATAGTACCTTTTATAGACCGTACCGAACTGGTTAGCCATACCGTTCACACAGTTAGCAAGAATCTTATAGAAGGCGTATTATTAGTTTCTCTTATAGTTTTTATTTTCCTGTATAACTGGCGTACAACAGTAATTGTGGCTTCGGTAATACCGTTATCATTCCTCTTCGCTATTATAATGTTGCGTATACAGGGGCTACCGGCTAACCTTATTTCCATGGGCGCTTTAGACTTTGGTTTATTGCTCGAAGGTACATTAGTTATTGTGGAACAGGTGTTTGTTACCCTCGAGAAAAAAGCTCATAAAGTAGGCATGGACCGTTTTAATAAAATGTCTAAAATGGGGCTTATTAAAAAGAGCGTTGGCAGCGTTGCCACATACATATTTTTTGCACTTATTATTCTTATTGTTGCCCTTATGCCTATTTTCTCTTTTCAGAAGGTGGAAGGAAAAATGTTCTCCCCGCTGGCATTTACGCTGGGTTATGCACTCGTAGGTTCGCTTATATTAAGTCTTACCTATGTACCGGCCATGTGTAAAGTGCTCCTCACAAAAAACATAGTGGAAAAGGAGAACAAAATATCGCGCTTTTTTAGGGAAAAACTGTTTGGTTTATTTCAGTTGAGCAGCAGGTATCGTAAAGTGACCATTTACAGTTTCATAGCACTTTCTGCTGTTTGCTTTGTACGCTTTATGTTTTACGGTTCTGAGTTTATCCCTAAACTTAACGAAGGCGCGATTTACATAAGGGCAACTTTACCTAATAGCATTAACCTGGAAGAATCGGTAAGACTAACAGGAGAAATGAAAAAAAGACTGGCAAAATTTGAGGAAGTGAAGTTTATACTCTCCCAAACGGGAAGGCCTAATGATGGTACCGATCCTACGGGTTTCTTTAATATTGAATTCCACATGGAACTGAAACCGGAAGGCGAATGGAACAGGAAAATCACTAAAAATGAACTCATTGCCGAGATTAAGAAAGAGCTTGAAGTTTATCCGGGTATTAATTTTGGCTTTAGTCAGCCTATTCAGGATAATGTAGAAGAATATGTAGCCGGGGTTAAAAGTCCGTTAGTAATAAAAATATTTGGGGACGACCTTTTTGAACTGGAAAAAATGGCCGAAGAGGTAGCCAATTCAATTAAAGATGTAAAAGGTATAGAAGACATTAATGTTTACAAAAACATTGGGCTGCCTGAACTCCGCATCCAACTCCACGATGAGAAGATGGCTCGTTATGCCATCACAACCGCCGATGCACAGGCAGTAATAGCTATGGCTATTGGCGGTCAGGCAGCCTCTACTTTTTACGACGACGAAAAGATGTTTGATATCAGAATCCGTTTTCGAAAGGAATACAGGGATACCAAAGAAAAAATAGAAAACATACTTATTCCTGCGACCGACGGTAAGCGTGTACCATTAAAGGAAATTGCGACTATTGATTATAAAACCGGGCCTACTTTTATTTATCGCGAAGGTAACAGCAGGTATATAGCTATAGGCTTTAATATAGAAGGCAGGGATTTAGGCAGTACTATTACCGAGGCACAAAAGAAAGTTGCAGACGAGGTAAAACTACCTAAGGAAAATACAATTAAATGGGCCGGTGAGTTTGAGAGTAAGGAAAGAGCCTCTAAGCAGTTAGCGGTAATTGTACCAATAGTGTTACTGTTTATTTTGTTTTTACTGTATTTCAACTTTGGCAATCTTAAGGATACTCTTATTGCCACAAGTACAATACCGTTTGCATTTATTGGGGGCTTCCTTTCCTTATGGATTACGGGTACTGTGTTTGGAATTTCGGCAGGTATTGGCTTTATAATACTCTTTGGAGTAAATACCATAAACAGTATTATACTTATAGCTGTAATGAAAGAGAACATGAGGAAAAAAATGCATCTAAACGATGCGGTTAGCGAAGGTGTTTATGACAGGATAAGGCCTATTGTAATGATTGCATTAATGGGGTCACTGGGATTACTGCCGGCAGCCATGTCTACCGGAATGGGATCGGAAATACAAAAGCCATTAGCCATTATGATTGTAGGCGGACTACTGTTTTGTATGATACTCTCCCTTACCGTATTACCGCAGGTATTTTATTTAAGTTATAAGAAAAAACCATTGTAGTTAGGTTAATTTGTTTTTGAAGAATTGCCACAATAAAATTGTGGCATTCTTTTTTTAATATCAATACAATATCTGTATATATAAATAGTAAACGCCGGTATACAGTAAGATTACAATAAATTGAATTAAACGATAATTGTATATTTCAAAATTATTTAAGAAAAGACAACATTTATCATAAGCCAACATAAAAACATAAATAAAACATAGCATAAACCTATTATTCTATATCTCAAACTCCTTTTAAGTAACTGTTTGTCTTCATTAGAGATGTTATTTTTTTTCATCTCATTTTTCATTTGCTTAATAGTTACATAAAAACCTTTAATCGGAATATAATTTTTATTAAAAATAGCAGCTGATTTATCTGAAAACCTAATAATAATATATCCTAATATTATTAAAAAAGTTATAAAATATACAATCATGACATAAATTAATACTGTTTTCAATCATCTTTATTTAAGAATTTAAATTAATACTATAAAGTCTTAAATAAAACATCTCTATTGAGAATTTTAGAACCCTGGTTAACTAACCATAAAAAAACCGCAACACTTTTTAGGGTTGTTTGCGGTGTTTCTTTATAATGTAATTATCCTACCTGTTCTCTTCTTCAAATTTTTTATGTGAGGCCAGTTCACAATTCACCATCCAGTTAATACCGAACTTATCAGTAAACATTCCAAAGTAAGATTCCCAAAAAGTTTTTGCCATAGGCATAGTTACTTTTCCTCCTTGAGATAGACCGTTAAATATTCTGTCTGCCTCCTCAATACTACCTGTATTTACACTTACAGAAAAGTTATTTCCCGTTTTAAAGTTTGTTGCCCACTCTCCCCCTGTATCGCTTCCCATAAGGCAGGTTTCCTTACTTATAGGTAAAGTAATGTGCATAATCCTGTTTTTCATTTCTTCAGTAACGGGAGGCATACCATCATGTTGAGGCATTTCACCAAAGGTTCCTACATAGGGAAACTCTCCACCAAATACTGATTTATAAAAATCAAAAGCTTCCTTACAGTTTCCGTTAAACGTAAGGTAAATGTTTACTGTTGTCATTATCTATGTTTGTTTTAGGTTATAACTAATTTCATTATTTTTTTATAAAATATTTACCATTAGTATCTTTTTTTATTTCAAAAGCAGACACCATTGAAGTTCGCCAAATAAGTGGTTCATTTGTTATATCAGAAATTTCTAAAAATTGCGATACACCAAAAACAGGCTCATTAACACACACGACCCATGTTGGATGCACAGTGTCCCCTCCTCTTAATAGTCTATATTCTTCAAATACTATTTTCTTATCTATGTTTTTTTCTTTAAAGTACTCTCCCTGAATATCCTGAAGTATCTGTTTGGCTTTCTTAAATATATCATTTTCTGCACTCTCCATAATATATTAATTTATATCTGTTATAAACACATATACATATCCGTTATAACTTTCCTTTTCTTTTTAACTTCATTTTTTTTAAACTGCTGTCTTCCTGAGTTTTTCTTTCAGGATTAAGTGACTCATACCTGAGTTTTCCCACCTGCTCCCTCAATAATTTTAATCGCTCTAAAGTAGTCCTGTTAGCATTAATATATGCCTGAAGCATATCTTCACTTGGAAATCCGCCATTTAAATCTCTACCATAATTTTTCTCTGCAATTACATCAAGCTCTTTTTTCAGGTTATTATACTCAATTGTTTTTTCTTGTAAAACAGTCATCTTATCTTTTAATATTACTTTTTTATAACTTCATGAATAGTTTGGTCGTCATCAAGAAAATTATACATCACTCTAATTTCCCCTTCATTAGTTGTATTAAAGTCAATTATACAGTAAACATCCATGATATCAATATCACTGCAACCGTCTTTTTTATAATTCAGCCGGTCGTTAAATATTGGATCTCCGGGATCTAAAATATTATGTTTTAAATAAACTCTACCGGATTTACCTTCACCCATTTTTACACTTTTATTATGTTGGGTTACCATCTCTCTAAAATCACTTTTAAAAGCATAATTTATAAGATAATATTCTGTTTTGCCCGGCTTATCACTGCATATTTCTTCTATATCTTCAAAACTATCTATATAGACTAAAGCGGTCAGGATTATTATTACAAATAAGGCAATGTACTTAGTGTATTTACTGTTTTTCATTATTAACTTAAAAGATTTAGCATAGCTTTTTAGGTTTAAGAAAGATATAACACAAAGTAAACTTTATTTACAAGCAATTTAATCAATTTGTAAAAATATCCTTTAGAAAAAATCGCAAGTGAAATTTTAATCGATATGAAAGATCAGGTGCTAATAAATGCTATTGACGGCGTTATTACCATAAATCAATATGGGTAATAAAATTGATAAACCCAGCTGGTTAATGAGTGTGCCTACGGTATAGATTGTACCGAAGAGCAATACCAGATGAACAGGCGTAGTGAGTTTATCATTTCAAACCTATAACCGGAGTGACAGGTTATTCATAATTCCCTTAATTATGCAAAAAGCCGGTTAACAAGTTGTTAGCCGGCTTTTTAATTAAACAATTATTACAACATTACCAATTTTATTCAATAGTATACGAACGGTAGTTTGCCTCACAGAGCCTGAAGTACCCTAAGGCATAACTACCTGTGGTATTTTGGTTTACAAGATTCCCTCTTATATTAGCGGGAGGAGTTGAAAAAGGGTTTGATGAGGCAGTCTCTAAAATCAGGTTCATATAGTTATAAAACTGTTCTGAAATACCCCTAACCTTAATCTCCACCACAGTACCTACTTCCAGTTTTTCGTCTGAGAAATCATTTTTAATTTCCTGTCCTTCTTTATACTCATCGTCAGTGAGTTCAAAATCAGGATATATCAAAACATCGGTCACAAAATCAGTAAGGTAGAAGTTAAGTTCTTCCAGAGGGTCATCATAAAATACTGAAATTTCATATTCATCTTCGAAGAAATCATTAATTAACCTTTGCTCTACCCTATTTATTTCAGGGACCGGCATTAGGATTTCGGTAGCTTTGAAAGTTTCATCCCCAACAGTTACTGTCAGGGTATAACTTCCGCTTAGCTGTGGGATAAAGTTATTACACTCATAAGTACCGGGTTCATCTCCTTCGTTAAACATAAACAGGTTTCCTTCACTGTCTTCAATATATACCTGAGCGCCGGATACTTTTGGGGGCGTTGGATTATAGTAGTCGGCCATCCGGCTTATTTTTATGGTTTGCTCATTACCTTCAGTTCCTTTTATCCATAATATTTCGGCATCAATTACCAGCTTTGCCTCTCCTGTATTCAAGTCAACATTAACCACCTCTTCACAGGCACAAACTACCAGCAATACTAAAAGGCTTAATAACCTCACTCCTGCTCGTTTATAATTAATCATTATTCTGTTTTTCATAGTTTAAAATTTAAAGTTGTAGGACACACTTGGTATAAATCCAAAAACTGAAAGTCGCCTCGCCTCATTCAACCCTGTATCATCATTAGTTGTAAACTGCATTGAAGCAGCATTTTGCCTATTGTATAAATTATAAATACTAAATACCCAGTAGCTTTGCCATCCTTTTTTCTTATATGGCTTTGGCGTATAGGTGGCTGCAATATCCAAGTGATGGTAAGCCGGTAGCCTGTTTGCATTTCTTTCAGAATAGTTAGGGATGTTAATTCCGTTAAACTGATAATACCCATCCGGATATGTTACCGGTTTCCCTGATTGCAGGGAAAAATTTGCACTAAACGACCATTTTTTGTTCAGTTCATAATTACCCGTAACGTTCAGATTATGCAACTTATCATAAGGTGACAGATACCAGTCTCCATTTGCAATACCCGGTTCGCCGGGAGCCTGCCCAATTGTTTTTTGCTCTGCCCTCGATATTGTGTAGGCTACCCAGCCTGTTAACCTACCCGTATTTTTCCTTACCAAAACCTCAAGCCCGTATGACCTTGCCTTACCGTTAAGTATTTCCTGTTCGAGATTATTATTCCCCAGCAAATCTGCACCATCAACATAATCAATTCGGTTTTTGATTTTTTTGTAAAATGCTTCGGTTTCCAGTGAATAGGTTTTGTTTTTAAAATTCCTGAAGTAACCTATAGCAAACTGGTCAAGTATCTGCGGTTTGATAAAAGGGCCGCTTGGTGTCCATATATTCATGGGTAATGGCGACTGGCTGTTAGTTAATATATGTAAATACTGAGCCATTCGGTTATAACTTGCTTTTACAGATGCATCATCATTAAAGGCAAATGACAGTGCTGCTCTTGGCTCAAAATTGTCAAATCCTGATATTTTTTTTCCTTTACCATAAAATGTAGAACCGGTAACCGTGCCATGTTCATAAATATCAAAAACCGGATTATATATCACAGGACGGTTATTCTCATAAATATTTATTTCCTGTGCCCCAAACCTGTAGAACATACTGTAGCGCAAACCGTAACGTAAATTAATCTTATCAGATATTTTCTGTTCAATATCCAGATATGCAGAAGGCTCAAGGGCATATTTCTTATCCAACTGCTGGAAGTTAAAACTTGAGCTTTCGCCATCGGGTTTTAAAGTACCGGGATTAAAATCATAATAGGTTGTTGCGATTCCGTAATTAAGGGTAAAGGTGTCATTAAGGTAATGCTGCCAATCGTACTTAAAACCGTAGCTTTTTATGGAACTATCCCATGAAAAATTTTCAGAATCAATTGTAAGGTTAAACTTGTAATCACTGTAAAATACAGAAAGGTTAGTAGCCAAACCCTGAGAAAAGGTATGTTTCCAATTTAAATTACCCATAGTATTACCATATATACTGGAAAAACTATCTCCTATATCAAAAACATCGTTACCAAAATATCCTGAAAACTGCAGACTGTTATTTTCACTCAAATCAAAATTAAGGCGGGTATTAATATCGTAAAACATAGCCGAATTTTTATTGTCTGCCAACTTTAAAAACAAATGTGCGTAAGACGACCTACCAGCCACCATAAACGAACTTTTGCCTTTTTGTATAGGTCCTTTTACCGTTAGTCTGCTGGATATTAATCCTACGCCTCCGTTAACCCCTATACTGTCCAAGCCTCCTGTTTGCTGTTTTACATCGAGTACAGAAGATACACGTCCTCCAAATTTTGAAGGTATACCTCCTTTATACAGATCGAGACTTTTTATAGCATCGGCATTAAAAACAGAAAAGAAACCAAACATGTGCGAATCACTGTAAATAGGAGCCCCGTCCAAAAGTATAAGATTCTGGTCGGCAGCCCCGCCTCTTACATTAAAACCGGAAGACGCCTCACCTGCATTTGTAACACCGGGAAGGGTTAACAATGCCTTTAACGGATCGGATTCTCCCATTGCCATAGGAATTTGCTTAATTTCCTCTATTGAAAGACTGTTCATACTCATTTGAGGCTTCTTAACATCTACTGCCTTATTATTCTGATTAATTACTACCTCATTAAGAGTTTGTGTATCAACCTCCATATCAAAATTAATATGGGTGTTTTTAGATAACGACACTTGTTGCTCCCTTTTTTTAAACCCCAAAAAAGTGATAACCACAGTATAATTGCCTGTGGGCAACCTTAGGGAAAAATTTCCTTTTTCATCGGCTGATGTATAAATGCTTAGTCCTTTTACCTCAATACTGGCACCTATTAACGGCTGTTGGTTATCATCAAGAATAGTTCCCGATAATGTATGTTCCTGTTGCTTTTTACCAGTTCCCGTTTGTTTTACAGTGATATTATTTCCTATCAGCGAAAAATGAAAAGGCAGTTCATTATTAAGCTGTTCCAGGAGTTGTTTAACTTCTATTGTATCTTGTTTCAAACTTCTTTTAAAGTACTTGTTACCGGTATCTATTTTTTCGGTAAATGCAAACTTATAATCCGTTTGATTTTCAATCTGTTTAAACAGTTCATCAAGAGTCGAATCGGGTGATATACTTATAGAAATGTGTTGTGAGTATAAGTTAAAACTGAGCATTAAAAAGCATGATGCAAGTATATGCTTCATAAAATTTTGTATTTTTGAAATTAGATTAAAATGGATTGTAAAGGTCTGTTTTGATACCAGAAAGGATGTTTAGTTTCGCGGCTATGGCATCCTTTTCTATTTTATCTTTGTTTAAAGGTCACTTTCTTTATTTCTTCATTTATTTGCGGAGTTAGGTTATACATTTCGGCCAAAATATGTATTACATCGGTTAAATTTTCTTTTTCGTTTAATCGCAGTGTTACCTGCATATTGGTATAACTTTGGGGCATAACTACCTCATAGCCATAAGTGTCTCTTATATATTTTAATACCGATTTTAACGGTACATTATCAAAATCCTTAAATCGGTTAAAAGCTTCTACAGTAACTGCTTTTTTATTGTATATAAATTCCTCTCCCGGATAAAGTAACCAGTTATGCGAGCTGTCTTTCACTGTCATTTGTACGCTTCCTTCATATAACTTTACTGATACCGAATTCTCCTCACCTTCGGTAACCGTAAAACAGGTACCTAAAACCGTTGTAGTGGTCTCACCACAAAATACCCTGAAAGGATGTTTTTTATCTTTATGTACCTTAAAAAAAGCGGTCCCGTTAAGGTTTATTTTTCTGTTATCTGTAAAATCACTGGTATATTCCAGTTTAGCATTTGGCTGTAATTCTACTACAGAACTATCAGGGAGGTTAATAAGCTTCACTTTTGTAGTAGGGTTCTCAACTATGGTATAGGCCATATCACTTTTACCTCCAAGAGGATTATCTGACAATAAGACTCCGCTTAGTGAAAGGAACACAACTAATATCGCCGCTGCGGCATAGTACCATGGTTTTATCTTTCTCGGTTTTTTCTCAAATACCTTTGCAGAGAAGTCATTCCAGGAAGCTTCTTTCCTCTCATCAGGCTGCCGGATAGCTTCCACTTCCCAAACTTTTTTCAGTTCCTTATCAATATCTTTATCTTTCATGGTAGTGTTATAGTTTTTGACAATAAAAACCCTGCTTTACAAAAAGGGAGCATACCACCTCAGAAATTTCCCTGTTGGTTTGCACTTGCAGTATACGGTTGCTGTCCTTCAAATCAAAGCTTATAGGGCAATCAGAAATACAATGCTGCAACAGTCTTAAAAGGTAATTTGCCTGCTCTTGTGTTTCTACATTGGTCTTAAAAATCTCGAGGTTCATTTGCTTGTCATTTATCCTATAACAAACGGGAAACAAAAAGTTCCTAAGCCTCTGCGATTTTTTTTTGAATAAATTTATTAGCGAGGTAAATGTGATTGGCTATTGTTTTCTCGGAAAGCCTTGTCATCTCTGCTATTTCCTGGTACGAATAGTTATCCAGTTTGTGTAGTGTAAATATTTTTTTTTGTTGTTCAGGTAGCTGCTCCAGTAAGTATTGAAGCTGTTTTCTCCTATCCTCCATTAAAAGTAGGTCGGTATCTTCGCCTTCGGCTTCCATTTTAAGTTTTACAGGATCCAGTGGAATAACCTTATTTTCCCTGTTAAGATGATTAAGTATTATATTTTTACAGATAACAAACAACTGCTTATCAAAAAGAACATCTTCCTTTAACAGCTCTCTTTTGGTATAAAGCTGTACAAAAGTTTCCTGCACGAAATCATCGGGGGTAAGAAATTTAAATTCAAACCTCCTTGCCACCTGTATGAGTTTATCATAGTGCTTAAAATAAACTTCCTTAAAGGTTTTTTGATTTCCTTTTTTAAGATTCTTTATTAGCTTACTGTTATCCATAAAATAATATATGCGGAAAGCAATTGCTTAACATAACTCAATAATAAGAATTATAGTATAAAATAATATTATAAAACTTTTTTTGGCTACAACTACCCTGAATTAGACTACAATAAGCCTAACCTATCTGCCGACTTTTGTATTGTAATTAATTTAAAACTAAAAGATTATGACAACTCAAAAGGAAAGTAAGATATGGTTTATTACAGGTACATCCAGAGGTTTTGGCCGTGTTTGGACCGAAGCCGCACTGCAACGTGGTGATAAGGTAGCCGCTACAGCACGAAGTTTAGAGAGTATAGCCAACTTTAAAGAAAAATATGGCGATAACGTACTGACTTTACAGCTTGACGTAACCAAACCCGAACAGGTAAAAACTGCTTTGGAACAGGCTCACAGTCATTTTGGAAAACTGGATATTATTTTTAATAATGCAGGCTATTCATTAATAGGTACTATTGAGGAAGCTAACCCTGATGAAATACGACTGTTGTATGAAACCAATGTTATAGGCCCTGTTACGGTTATACAGGCTGCACTTCCATTATTACGTAAACAGGGTTATGGGCATATACTGGGAACATCAAGTAATTTGGGGCACATTAGCTACCCGGTTATAGGGTATTACTGCTCGTCCAAATGGGCTTTTGAGTCTATACATGAAAGCCTTGCTGCCGAAGTTAATCAGTTTAACATTAAAGTGACTATTATAGAACCGGGGGCTTATGCTACAGAATTTGGTAGTCAGGAATCATTAAAATTCTCTAACAGCATGGATGAATATGACGACTTTAAAAATCAGTTTATAGGCGGACTTAGAAACCTGGAACGAGGTAACCCCGATGCTACTCCAAATGCATTGTTTAAGGTAGTAGACAGTGAAAATCCTCCTTTACGTTTTTTCCTTGGTAATCAGGGACTGTCATCAGTACGTGAAGCTTATACCAACAGGCTTGCAGAATGGGAAGAATGGGAAACCGTATCAAACTCGGCACAAGGAAATTAAGAATACTCCCCCTAGAGAAATAAAACCTTGATAATTGATTTTAGATAACCGATATTTGTATTGGTATCGGTTATCTTTTTAACTACTTTTAAAAATGAAAAAAGAAGATATTCCTCATATTAAGTTCAACTCCATCTCTGAAGGGCATAAGTTTTTTGGGCTACCTGCACCTGCACACCCTTTAATAAGTGTTATCAGTAGTACAAACTCGTCTCTTGATTTTAGTAGGCCGGCAGCTAACCACATCCTTAACTTTTACAAAATATCATACAGACCAAAATTTAGTAACCGGTTAAAATACGGTCAGCACTATTATGATTTTGATCAGGGCGGACTCCTGTTTGCTTCTCCTAATCAGATTATAGGTAAGGAAGACCATGACCCTATGGATGTATCGGGTTGTTCATCGCATGTATTACTCATCCATCCTGATTTTTTATGGAATTATCCCTTAGCTAAAAAGATAAAGCAATACGGTTTCTTTTCCTATGCTACCAACGAGGCATTACACCTCTCGGAAAGTGAAAGAGATACCATGCTGTCTATCTTCAGAATGATTGACGATGAACTTAACAACCGTATTGATGATTTTAGCCAGGATGTTATCATCTCACAAATAGAGTTGCTACTTAATTACGCCAACCGTTTTTATAAACGTCAGTTTATTACCCGCAAGGCTGTAAACAATGACCTGTTACAACAGCTAGACGATTTACTGGATAATTATTTTAGCAACGATAATCCCCTAAACGAAGGGCTACCCACTGTACAATATCTTGCAGAACAGCTTAACCTATCATCAAACTATCTTAGCGATATGTTGCGCTCCCTAATAGGGCAAACAGCACAGCAGTACATTCACAGCAAGCTTATAGACAAGGCTAAGGAAATACTCTCTACAACCAACCTAACCGTTAGCGAAATTGCTTATACACTGGGTTTTGAACACCCACAATCGTTTAGCAAACTGTTTAAATCTAAAACAAACCAATCTCCTTTGGAGTTCAGGAAGTCGTTTAATTAAATAGCAATATCTTCCAGTTCTGTTTTATAGAGATCAAGACTGTTTAAAATTTCATCCCTTTGCACTTCAAAACAGTTATTATCAGTAAACAACTTACTGTAATAATCAATTCCGCTTAAAAGGTTATCCTTAAATGTCATCCATTTTTTCATTTGTTTTTCAGATGTTTCACTCTCCAATAGTAAATGTTCTTTTAGGTAGCTTACATAAAGCTGTAATTCCTTAATAAACATATTAGGTCGGTAACTGTTTTGCAAAACAGATGTATAGCCGTAAATATGCCTCACCATATCAAATAACGAAACTTCCCTGTTAAAGTAGGCCATATTTGGACCGGGGCAAATTACTACACCCTGCTCCTCGCCTTTTATATGGATGTTATTTTCTATATAGGCAGGATTAGCAAGCCCCACGCAAAGGCATGATTTTGCAACAATGGTATCCTGTTTTTGCCTGTACTCGGTTTCTGTAATGGTATCCCTGTACTGTTCCAGTTCAAAAAGTTTACGTTTTTGGTATTTTCGTGATGCCGTACAAATACCCTTTTCATCGTACTCGTTATGAAGTGCCAGTAATTTTTTCGGACACGAGCTACCCGCTTTGTTTTGCTGTACACGATTATTTTTAATACACTCGTTAGTTGTTCCCCTAACTGTATTAAAAGGTACTCCTAACGGAGATATTTCACTTTTATAAAAATCATTCTCTCCGGCTTCAATCAAAAGCTTTCGGGTAGCAGCATCGGTAGTAGTTGCCTCGGGTACCAAAAGGAACGGTGATCCCCACCCTACCGAATCGGTTTTGTAATAATCCAGTAAAAACTGATGCTCTTCGGCAGTACCAACACCTCCCTGTACCGTTATTTTTACCTCTAGGGGTTCTTTAGGAATAAAAGCCTGTTTTTGTTCCAGCTCCTTAACCCATAATTCATGTGCCGGAGATATCAGTTCCTGTTTGCGTTGTTTGAATTCCTCCATAATAGGCCCCAATAACAATCCGTTTGTGGCAAAGGCGTGCCCTCCGCAGTTAAGTCCTGATTCAATTCGGTATTCGCTTACCCATATCCCTTTTTTGGCAAGAAACTTACTTTGTATCAATGCCGACCTGAAATCACTTACCTTAAGTATAACCTTCTTCTTCAGTTTTCCCGTTTTATCAGGAAAAAAATCAGGGAATTCGGCAAGGTAATTATACAGTGAAGGATTCATACCTGCCGATAGTACTACTGCCGATTCCAACTTACTATGGGCGAAGCCCCTTAAAGCAGCATGGGCATCGTTATAGCATGAAGGCAAAGCGTTACTATCACTGTAATTGGCTTTATCAACCTTGGTCATGATATTTACATCTATTGCCCCCGGCCTGAAATGTTTGGCAAGGAAACTTCGTATCTCATTTGTTTGGTCAAACGGACTAGATGCATAGAACTGAAGTCCTTTTTTTAAATCAGATACAGTAGGCAGCATATCAACAAAGTTACTTAGTGCATTTTTACTGTTAACCAGCTCAGTACAAAAAGCATCATACTTCTGTTTAACAATTTTATCTACTGTATTCAGGTAAGCTGTTATACGTTCGGCTCTGTAGTCTGATATTTTCCTGGAGATTTCCTTATAGGGAAATTGAAATTTTTCACTGTAAAAGGCATGCATTTTTTCGATTAGCTCATCGTCTACAATAGAGATAACCGAATCAATACCAAACTGTGCCACTTTAATGGGACTGTCAATAGTATAGGCAAGCCCCATAACAGGAATATGAAAGCTATGCGGTTGTTTTATAGTTGTCATTTTGCAAATAGTTTTATCTGCAAATATTAAATATCACCGTGAAACAAAACCTGATAATTATCATACACAGCTAAATGTTTACCTAAAAAGCCCCCTATCGCTTTTTTGTTGTAAAAATTGATTGAGAATAAAGTACTTAAAAAGTATTAAACTGTAAAAATTTCAGTTTGTAAGCTATATACTGTACAGTATACCTAGCCTTTAACAGATTATATTCTGCCATAAGCAATTGGTTTTTTGAGGAGGTAAATACTATGGCTTCCACTATTCCACTACTAAATTTGGATTGTGTTGTAGTAAACGATTTTTCTGCATATTGCTTTGTGTTTTCCAGCTTCTGCACAAGTTGCTGATTTTGCTGTTGTTTTGCTTTTTCCTGCTCTATGGTTTGGCTTAGTTTGATTTTTTCCTGCTCACTTTCCACCTGCCTTTTCATATATTCAATTTTTGCCAGCTGTACATCTCGACTGGTACGCAAGCCGTTAAATATAGGTACGTTTAACTGTATGCCTATGTAATGGTTTTTATTATCGTTAAGCTGTGTCCAAAACGGGTTTACCTGTTGCCCTCCCGGCTGATTAAGCGGTAAGTAATAAAAGGACGAATAGTTATAATAGGCACTTAAAACCGGCAGGTAATTATTTTTCCTCATGGTAATTTCCTTACGGGCAACTTCTATAGCCAGTTCTCTGGATTCTATAGCCGGATAGTTTTTAAGGGCATTTTCAAAGGTGCTGCTTTCACTCTCATCAGGAAGCTCAACCTCATCGGCTTTAGCCAGTGAAATATCGTCAGGATTGGTATTCTCTACATTCATAAGCTGTAGCAGGGTAAGCTTTTGGTTATACAGTAATTGCTTTGTTTCAAGTATGTTATTTTCTTCCTGTGAATAACTCACCTGCATATCATACAAATCACTGTTTGGCCTATTACCCAACTCTACTTCCTTTTCTACTCTTTTAAGATTGAACTTTGCGTTTTCAAACTGATCTAACTGAATTTTAAGCAATTCCTGCGTATATAGCACATTAAAGTAGTTTTCCAGTATAGACAGAGAATATTCTGCCTGTGTAGCTTCCTTATCTGCCTGTGCTTTAAGTACAGCTATCTTGTTGCGCCTTGCTGTGGTAAACACATTAAAATTCAACAGATTCATACTGGCATTTAGTGAAAAATTATCCGACTGTATATTGGAACTTACCCTGTTGTTTGTAGCAGGATCAATAGTAGAACCGATACTGTAGTTATGACTTGCCGAAAAATCAACCTTGGGTAAATACTCCAGTAAAGGGCTACGATGCGTGGTTTCGGCACTTAATACCTCTAACTGACTCAACTGAAAATCAAGACTGTTTTCTTTGCCCGTTTCCAGGCATTGCTGTAATGTCCATACCTGCTGCTGGGCAAATAAGGGCATTGCTGTAGCTAAAACTAATATATATAAAAAGGATTTACCTTTCATAGCATAATTCTTTTAACGGCATGTAGGGATTGCGCTCCCTACACGCTGTTTATTATTAACTAACTTTAAAAATATTATTCGTATTTCAGGTATTTAAGTATTTCTACTCTTGTAGCGGCATAAGCTCTTATCAATACGACTGCCAGTGTTAAGGCCATAAGAGAAAGGAAGCCTGCAACAAACGGTTGCCACGAAACCTCTATCCTGTAAACAAAGTTTTCAAGCCATTTGTTAAGTAATATCCATACAGGAATTGTCGCTATAGCAAAACCTATAAGACAAAATATTACATACTGTTTGGAAAGTGCTTTGAGTAATGTACCGGTTTCTGCACCCAATGTTTTACGTATGGCTATTTCTTTCATCCTTCGTTGTATACTGTAAGACGACAACGCAAACAAACCGAATAAAGCTATAAGTATAACCACTACATTAAGTAATGAAAATACATTGCGCTGCCTTACATAATCTTCATAGGTACGGGCAAAGTTTTTATCTACAAAACCATAACCGAAAGGAAAATCGGGATCAATCTTTTCTTTCCATAGTTTCTCTATACCTGCAATAACCGACTCCATTTGTTCTGGATTGGCTTTTATATAAATCTCATGGCAGTTTTGCAGTTCCCTCTTTTTTATATTATAATGAAACAGCATCATTGGTAATATTTTATCAGCGGGGCCAAACATATGGAAGTCCTGCACCACCCCAACAACTTTAAGTTTGCTGTCATTATAATTAATAATCTTATTAACCGGGTTCGCTATATTAAGCATTTTGACTGCTGTTTCATTAAGGATAACCGAATCTATAGTATCTGAAGCAATGCGTGGTGATAAATCCCTCCCCTCAAGAAACTTAAAACTAAGTGTTTCGGGAAGACCAAAGTCCATAGCCATAAGCTGCATAGAAATTGTTTTATCCTGATAAGAAACCGTAGACTGTAATACACCTCCCCCACCTATTTTTACTGTACTGACAGATACCTGTTCAATGCCTTTTATATTCCTAAGCTGCTCTTTTGTACTTTCATATCGGTTTAACAGCTTTTCCATATACCCCTCTTCATTAAAATCAAAAGGGTTTCTGTAATATACATCTAAAACCTGAGCTCCTTTAAAGCCTAAATCTTTTGTAGTAATATATTTTATTTGCTGATGTACTATATACGAGCCTATCACAAAGAAGAAAGCCACTGCAAACTGAACTACCAGCATTCCGTTTCGTAACCATATCCCCTTTTTACTTCTGGAAAAATTTCCTTTAAGGACTTTTACAGCCTCAAACTTTGCCACATAAATAGCCGGAAATATTCCTGCCAATACTATTACAACCATAAACAGTAAAGCAAGATCAATGTAAAATTCGCTTTCATTTATAACCAGATTTTTAGCTAAAAAGCTGTTGTAATATGGCAGTGAAACCTCAACAATTACTAAAGCCAGTAAAATGGAAAACAGCGTGGTAATAACCGTTTCAAAAATGAACTGCTTAACAATATTCTTTTTTGAAGCTCCCAGTATTTTTCGTACCCCTACTTCCTTAGCTCTTTTAATAGCGTTTGCTGAAGCCAGGTTTATATAGTTTACTATTGATATTACCAAAATAAGTATGGAGAGTCCCATCATGATTAGCAATAACTGATAGTTGCCCCTACCCTCCGGCACATCTGAAACTCTGGACTTTAATCTTAAATCTTTAAGTGGCTCCAGATACACTTTTGTGCTTCCGTAACGTTTTAAATACTCTTCTTCACTAATACCCGATTCGGCAATAGATTTTTTTACTGTATTGTTGTAATATAGCGTATCTATTTGTTGTGAAACATAAGCAGCATCTTCAGGGGTTTTAAGCTTTAAAAGCAAATTGTAACCAAAAAAGCCCCATCGGTCCTGATTTTCATCAAGGTCTTTGTCTATTAAATTTATAACAGCCTCAGGCTCGTAAGACGATTTCCCGTCTATCGTATAAACACCTTTTATGGTAAATACTTTATCCATATAAGTTACCTGCTTATTGATAGGATCCTGACTACCAAAAATTCTTTTTGCAGCTGGTTCAGAGATAGCCATACTTGTAGGGCTTAAAGCTGTTTCAGCACTACCCTTTATAAATGTGAAGGGTATAAAACTGAAAAAGTTTCTTTGTGCATCGGTAATCTTATCAAGCATTGTTTTTTTACCCTCATAGATTACCACATTAGTGTTATACCATCCTTCAACATAACAATACTCATCAACCTGTGGTACAGATGCCCCTAAAGCCTTGCCAAGCGGCGCCGAACTTGAACCCCATAGCATATCTTCCCCCACATCTGACACCGTATAGAATACAACATCCTTATTAGGGTTCCATGCATTATAACTATACTCATCGTTACTGTACAATAATGCAAAAACAAGTCCTGCAATACCTAAACTTAATCCCAGTATATTAAGTGCTGTAAAAAGCTTGTTTTTCCTAATATTATACAGGTATATTTTTATCCAGTTTTTTAGCATAACTATTCGTATTTAAGGTATTTAAGTACATTAACCCTTGTTGCAGCATAAGCTCTGGATAGTACTACAACCAGTGTAAGCACCATCAGTACTATAAAGCCTATAATAAAAGGTACAAACGAAACATCTACCCTGTAAGCAAAATTTTCAAGCCACTTGTTAAGTAATATCCATGCCGGGACAGTTGCCAGAATAAAACCCGCAACACAAAACAATATATACTGTATAGAAAGTTCCTTAAGAAGTACTTTAGTCTCTGCCCCAAGAGTTTTACGTATGGCAATGTCTTTCATTTTACGCTGTATACTATAGGAAGCCAGTGCAAATAACCCAAACAGTGCTATAAGTATAACCACGCCGTTTAGGAGGGAGAACAGGTTTTTTTGATTAGTGTATTCTTGGTAACTCCTTTTATATTGTTTGTCTATAAACTCATAACTGAAAGGATACTCGGTATCTACCTTAGAAACCCAAAACTTTTCTATGTCTTCTAAAGCCGAACCCATTTCATCTGCCGATATCTTTACATATATTTTATCCAGATTATAAGTCATCCAGTCAATAGTCTTAAAGTGGAAGAATGACATTGGTGGTATTTCATTTTGTGGCCCTTCTAAATGAAAATCTTTCACAACTCCTACAACACGTAGTTGTTCACCATTCCAGTCTATGGTTTTACCAATAGGGTCTTTTTCACGCATTAGTTTCATAGCTGTTTCGTTTATCATCATTCCGTTTATGGTATCTGATGAAAACTTATCTGAAAGAGCTCTTCCCTTGGCTATTTTAATCTGCATCATCTCCAGAAAGCCAAAGTCTGCCGCCATATTCTTGGCTTGTATGCGTTGATCCTTATAAATAAACCCCGAAGAAGAACCTGCTCCCCCGCCTAAAGAGAATGCTGTTGCCGCTACAGCCTGAACTCCATTGATTTTACTTAGCTCCTGCTTAACAACAGTATAGTTATTAAACATTATAGCAGGATCATCATAATAGGGTCTTCTGTAATAAATTTCGATAACCTGATCTCCTTTAAGTCCCAAATCTTTATTACTCATATAATCTACCTGCTGATGAACAATATAAGAACCTACAATAAAAAAAGCTGCTATGGCAAACTGCAGCACCAACATACCATTACGTAACCAAACTCCGTTTTTACTTCGTCCGAAATTACCTCTCAATACTTTAAGGGTATTAAAGTTGGAAACATATATTGCCGGTAACATTCCTGCCATAATTACCACAACAAAGAATATTACTATTAGCTGAAGATAAAACTGACCGCTACTTATAACAAGTGATTTATGAAGGAATTCATTGTAATAAGGCAATGAAAGTTCTACAATAACAAGAGCCAATACAATAGCCATTATTGTAATAATTACAGTTTCAAAAATAAACTGCCTGATTATGTTTTTCTTTGTGGCTCCCAGTATTTTGCGTACACCTACCTCCTTAGCCCTTTTAATGGCATTTGCTGTAGCAAGATTTACATAATTAACTACAGAAAGCACTAATATCAATATTGACAGTCCTAACATAATGAGCATAAGCTGGTAGTTTGCCTTACCTTCGGGTGTATCTTCTACTGGAGAGTAAAGACGGCTGTTAGCCAATGATGTTAGCTGTATTTTAATAGTTCCATTCTTTTCAATATACTCCTCAAGCGAAAGTCCTTCTTCTTTAGCATAAGGCTTTGTCCTGTATTCAAAATAGATGTTTTCAACTGCTTTTCTTGCCTTATCGGCATCTTCAGGTGATTTGGTTTTAAGCATGAGCCCGAAGTTAAAATTACCCCATGAGTCCTCATTGCCTTTAAGTCTTGCCTTTTCTAACAGATTTGTAACCGCATCGGGCTCAAAAGACGATTTTCCAGGTATTTTATACACACCTCTAACAATCATTTTCCGTTTGGAGTAAAGCACTTCCTTACCTATAGGATCTTCTTTTCCAAAAAGCGATTGTGCTATTTTTTCTTCCAGTACAATACTGTTTTCATCGGGAAATGCAGTATTAATATCTCCCTTTACAAATTCAAACGGACAGAAATCAAAGAAATTCTTTTGGGTATCCAGTATATTTATCTGTTGTTTTTTCTCTCCATAGTGTACTAATTCATAATAGTACCAGTTATTGAAATAACAAAACTCCTGTATTGACGGTTCATCCTTCATGTACTTCGCCAACGGGTACACACTGTAAGGCCAAACCAAATCGTTACCCAAATCGGTCGCAACGGTAAACACAGTATCTTTTTCAGGATTCCACTGGTTATAACTGTGCTCATCATTCCAGTACAATATGGCAAATATAAGTGCAGCTATACCAATGCTTAACCCAAGCGTGTTAAGGGCTGTAAAGAATTTATTATTCTTCGCATTGTATAAAAATATTTTAAGCCAGTTTTTTAACATGGTGATTGGTTTTAATTGATTTTGACTGATGATTGACTCCTTTTGTTCTTAGTTTGATATAAGAACATCCACATTCCTGTTATTCAGTTTCTCTTTAAGTATCATACCATCTTTCATGTAGATTGTTTTTTGGGAGAACGAAGCATCATACTCAGAGTGGGTAACCATAAGTATTGTTGCTCCGTTAGCGTGTAAATCGGTTAACAGTTCCATTACTTCGTTACCGTTTTTACTGTCCAGATTACCTGTAGGCTCATCGGCAAGAATTATTTTAGGATTATTTACCAGCGCCCTTGCTACGGCAGCTCTTTGCTGCTGCCCTCCCGATAACTGTTGCGGATAATGCTTTAGCCTGTGTGAAATACCTAAACGCTCGGCAATCGCCTCAACTCTTTTTTTCCTTTCACCCGACGGAACATTATTGTAAATAAGCGGAAGCTCAATATTATCGTAAACCGAAAGCTCGTCTATCAAATTGAAATTTTGGAATACAAAACCTATGTTTTCCTTTCTTACTTTAGCCTTTTCACTTTCGCTAAGTCCGTTTATTTCCCTGTCCAGCAGTTTGTAACTTCCGCCCGATGCGCTGTCTAACAGTCCCACTATATTAAGTAGTGTTGACTTACCACAGCCCGATGCCCCCATAATGGTAACAAACTCGCCCTTTTTAACTTCAATAGATATATCGTTTAATGCTTTTGTTTCAACTTCTTCAGTTCTGAATACTTTTGAAAGGTTTTCTATTTTGATCATGATTGTATTTTTTGTTGGTTATTTATTTCTACTAAAACTGTCTTGCGCATATTGTACCCATTCAGACTGGGGGATTTCATTATCCAGATAATAATCAGGTAAGATACCTTTACCATCAATTGCCATATCAGGTATTCGATAACTTTTAGACAGGCAGTACCCCAGCTTTAAATCTCCTAAAGGAGATATCGCATAATACATATTTGAGATATCCAGTACACCTGCTGTAGTTGTACCAAACAGTTTGGTTTTACTACTTTGTTTTGCGGCCAGCAAAAACTGTTCGCTTGTACTGCCATTGCCTTTATTTATTAGTATTCCTACATTTTTAGGATAACTGTATACAGTATCAAGTTCCTGTATATAGACCTTTTTATCGCCAAGATTTACAAATTTGCCAAGGTTATCATTAAGTACTTTTAAAGATTTCTGTAGTTCTTTTTTATCTTCTTTTGTTAAATCAGGATTATCCATATAACTTTCCATACGCTTGTTATTAAGTGGTGTGGAAAGTAACTCCATACCAACAATACGAATTGGGTTAGTATATAAATAGGGGATGATTTCACTGTAGCTGCCATCAGATCCTCCTCCGTTATTTCGTATATCTATTATAAGGTTTGCGGTCGATATGATTTTATTGTGATTAGCAGCTATCAAACTATCTATCTCCCTTTTAAAACTATGCGAAAAAGAAGGTATACGCAGCACTATGGTAGAGTCAGAATATTGTTGTACTAAAGGCTTGTCAGCCTTAATAAGCTCCAGGTAACTTTTTATTTGTTTAGTATCTTTAAACCTGGGGGTTTCCCTTTCAAGAAAAATACCGTCAAACTGTAAAGTATTCTCCCCTAACTGTATAATATCATTAAGCTTATATCCGTTATAATTTCTCAAATAAAAAGTACCTTCATATTTATTAGGTTTAGTGACATCCAACTTAAACTTCACCTCATACTTTTGCCATGGAGTATTCCCTCCGTCAAGTATAAAACCGGTATATCCTGATTTTGTTTTAATAACACCTATTTTATAAGGATCTGTTTTCCAAATTCCCTCAAAAGGTTCAAGTTTTCCTTTAGAAAGGTATTTATTAAACTCTTCTTCAGTAATAGGATACTTTTCCCAGTTCTCATTATTATTTATAGTTGTCTCTGTCACTTCATTACTGTTTTGAATTATATCAATATAAAAATGTCCTTTTCTGAAAAAAGTCAACCAGTCATAAATAGCATCTGCACATTCACCCAGGTCTGTTATTTCTTTTACTTTACTTTCATAAAGTTCGTTATGCTTTTTATAAGCCTCTTCTCCTTTAATGCTTAAGGCATAATGAAATCCTGCATCATTTTCTTCAAAAGTCTTTTTTACCCATTTAAAATTTTCTTCACAGTTACAGTTCTGCGCAAAAGCACCTGAATATGATACAATTACAACTAAAAAGCTAAACAAAATTTGTTTCATAAGTTAATTGATTGGTTGATTAATTTTTATTTTGATGATGACTGCCCCCCCCCCCCGTTCTATATTTGTAAGTTTATTCCAAATTTAAAATTTCCACATCAGTATAATCGGCATAGCTTGATGTTATTACCCTGTCGCCTTCCTTAAGACCTCCCAGTACTTCATGATAAACCGGGTTTTCCCTTCCCAGCTTTATTTCACGTCTTTCCGCCTTGTCTCCGTTTACAACAAATATCCATTTGCCCGAGGTTTCCTCAGTAAACCTCCCCTTAGACAACACCATTGTTTTTTCTTTTTCAGAAAGCATAAGTCTAACTCCAAAGCTTAATCCCTGCTGTAGTTTCAGTTGCTTATCAGAGGCGAAATTGAGCTCTACTATAAAGCGTCCGTTAATAATTTCGGGGATTACCTTGGTTACTACCACATCTATCATTTCACCTTTGTGGTCAATTTTTCCTTTTTGGTTTACCGTTACCCTTTGCAGGTAAAACTCATCTACCTCGGCTACCAGTTTATAACCGTTCATTACATCTATCTTACCTATGTTGTCACCGCTTTGATAGTTTTTACCAAGTACCGGCTCAAAAGAGGTAAGGCGCCCCGCAAGCGGAGCTGTTACCAAAAAGTGTTTTTTGTTCTCCCTTAAAATATCAAGACTTTTATACATAATAGCCTGCGATTGCGAAATTTGAGCTATCTGTATCTGGTTGGCCTGTTTTTCCTTTTGTATACTTTGCTGTATTATATTTTTGCGCTCCTTTTGAAACCTGAAGTTTTCCTGTGTTTTCTCCCATTCATTTTTAGAAAGTATCTCTTCATTGTAAAGCTTTTCATGCAGGTCATACTGATTTTTGGCATCCTGAAAATCGTGATCTATCGCTATAAGGTCTTTTGCCATACTAAGTTCCTGATTGCGCAGGTCCAGTTTTGCTTTGCTAAGGTTATTGATCTGTTCTATTATTGAGGTTTCCTGTGTAACATAGTTCAGTTCGGTGTTAGGGTTGTAAAGCCTTGCAAGCGGCTCACCTTTTTCTACCATATCGCCGTTCTCAACAAATATTTCCTGTACAGCACCTCCTTCAATCACATTAAGGAGCATGGAGTTTAGCGGTTCAACCTTAGCCTGAAAAACAATAAAGTCCTCAAAATAGTCTTTCTCTACGGTTTTAATGGTTATCTCACTTTTGGTTACCGTAAGGCTCCTTTTCTTGGTTATGGCAGAATACACAAAATATCCCAATAGTAAAAAAGCCGGAACTGCTAATAGCAGATATTTATTTTTTTTATTTTTACGGTTAATGATGGTGTCCATGTTTAAGTTTGTTTGGCATATATAAGTACAATTTCGTGCCACACATTAAAACTTCACAACCAACTATAAACCAGCTAAATAAAAAAACCTCAATAAACAAAACTGTCCGATATCGAACAGTATTTGTCCGAAACCGCACAACCAATGAAAAAAACGCAGGCCAATATCTTAGTTATTGATGATAAGGAAGACATACTTTTTGCCGCAAAAATGGTTTTAAAAAAACATTTTGAACAGATTTTTACACTAAACGACCCTAAAAAGGCTGTTAAGGTGCTCGCAGAAAATCAAATTGATGTGGTGCTTTTGGACATGAATTACCGCATAGGTTTTGAAGACGGACGCGAAGGCATATACCTGCTAAAGGAAATAAAAACCTTCTCACCCAAAACAATTATGATACTCATGACAGCCTTTGGGAAAGTAGAAACCGCTGTTGAAGGACTAAAACTGGGGGCTTTTGATTATTTATTAAAGCCCTGGGATAACAACAAGCTGGTTGAGGTTGTGAAAGCTGCCGTTACCGAAAGTCGTAAAGAAAGAAAACAGGAAGCAGTAAAAACCGATAAAGACAACTTTTTTATAGGAGAATCAGTCAGTATAAAGAGAGCTTATTCACTCGCTGACAAGGTTGCCAAAACCGATGCAAACGTTTTGATACTGGGAGAAAACGGTACCGGTAAATATGTTATGGCAAACCATATACACCAAAAATCGCCAAGAGCCACAAAACCTTTTATACATGTGGATCTGGGTGCCCTTAACGAAAATATATTTGAAAGTGAATTGTTTGGTTACGCCAAAGGAGCCTTTACCGATGCCAAAACCGATACTCCAGGTCGGTTTGAAATGGCTCACAATGGTACCATATTTCTTGATGAAATTGGGAATATTCCGTTACACCTGCAGTCAAAACTATTACAGGTTATACAAACCAAACAGGTTACAAGGCTTGGAGAAGCAAAACCCCGTACTGTAGACGTTAGGATTATTACTGCTACTAATGCCGACCTGAAAGAGGAAGTAGCCTCAAAACAGTTTAGGGAAGATTTATACTACCGTATCAATACTATGGAAATAGTATTACCTCCGCTAAGAGAGCGCAGTGAAGACCTGATTGATCTGGCTTCGTTCCTGCTAAATAAAATGGAAACCAAGTATGACAGGACAAACCTTAGTTTCTCCAAAATGGCTTTGGAACAAATTGAAAAACATGCCTGGAACGGTAACATCAGGGAAATGGAAAACCGTATAGAGCGTGCCGTTATTTTATGTGAGGAAAATGAAATCACAGTTACCGACCTCGATTTAGAGGATGTAACAGAAGTTGATGGCATACAGGAAACTCAATTATCTGACATGGAGAAAACAGCTATAGAACGTGCCCTGCAAAAGCACAATAACAACATTAGCAAAACTGCCGAGGAACTGGGACTCTCAAGAGCTGCTTTGTACCGCAGGATGGATAAATATGAATTGGGAAAAAAATAAGCTATGAAATCACTAAAACTTTATCAGCTATTTTTTCTTCGCCTAATCTTTATAATGATTTCAGGCGGACTTGGAGTTTATGCCCTTGCTAAAAATCTTCCCTATTCGGCTATATTCTGTATGATAGTTTGTGTACTGCTAATAGCAGAACTGTTTTACTTTATCAGAAACACCTACCTGTTTTACGATAAAACTATTACAGCCATACTTAGCGACGACTTCTCGGCCGATTTTTCAAGACACAGTGATTTTGAAAACTATAAAAATCTGTTTAAGCTTTACGACACCCTTAAGGCTAGACAGCATGAACAACTTACAAAAGATTTGGTATATCGTTCTATTCTAAACAATATTGAAACCGGAGTAATCATACTCAACAAAACCAATGAAGAATGGGATGTATTCCTTATGAATGATTATTTTTCAGAACATTTCCAAACGCCAAGGGTATCCCACTGGAAGTATCTAAAAAAACAACTCCCGGCATTATGTTCTATTATCGAGGAAAAAAAGTTTGAGGATTTCAGGGTATCAGCACAAATACGTATGGACGATGAGGAAAGTCAAACCTATATGCTGCAAACCTCTAAGTCGGTTACTTTTGGACAGGAGTACTATATTATCCTTTTAGACTCTATTCAAAAAGTAGTAGCCAAAAAGGAGAAAGATGCCTGGATTAACCTGATGAAGGTTATTTCTCATGAGCTAATGAATTCCATTACACCTATACGTTCGCTAACCCAAAACCTTAATGAACTGGCACAACAGGAAACGCTTTCTGAAGAAGATATGAATGATATAAGAGAGAGTGTAAACACCATGATACACCGTAGTGACCACCTGCAAAACTTTATAGAAAGTTACAGAAAATTAGCCATGCTACCTTCTCCTAACAAAGAGAGGACAGAACTCACTAAGCTTATAAACGATACCCTTTTGGTAATGACGCCCCTACTAAAAAAAGCAGGTATTACCATTAATAATGAAATTACCGAATCCTGCTGGCTAATGGCCGATACCAACCAACTTGAACAGGTATTTATCAATTTGCTTACCAATAGTATGTATGCGTTGGAAAACAGGAAAAATAAAATAATAACCCTCACCGCCGAAGTAAGGCAGGAACGCACTTTTATTACCATATCTGACAACGGACTGGGGGTAGACAAGGAAATTGAAGACAAAATATTCCTTCCCTTTTTTACTACCCGTAAAGATGGTGCAGGTATAGGGCTAACATTATCAAAAAATATTATTGATGCCCACGGGGGGTATCTGAATTACAAGAGCAGTAACGAAGGAAGCTCCTTCACTATTTGTCTTATCTAACATTATTTTACACATGCAAAGACATCTGAAAAAAATAATGACCTGTATTCCCGTTGCCCTATTGTTATTTATAGCTTGTGGAAAAGGCAATAATGACTCTGAAAAACCTTTGCGGTACATTGCAGAAAACGGAAAACTCAAAGGTATTTTAGACCTTAATATTGTGGGTACAGAATTTTATGGAAGATATGAGATTATAAATGGTGTAAACGGTTCGGACATCGGGCAGGTTAGAGGAAAAATTAAAGGTGATACCCTCATTGGGAACTACTACTATAAGCCATGGGCAGGAACAAATAAAAAAAGAATACCCATAGCCCTTTTAAAAAAGGATGGCTATTTACTGGAAGGCAAAGGTGTTGTGGTAGAATTTGTCAATATTCCGCATTTTAGTCCTGATATACCCTTAGATTTCAGTAACCCAAGGTTTATATTTATCCTCGTAACAGATACAATTTCTCATCAAAAATAAACCCGGCCATGAGTAATCATAAACCGGGTTTTATATATGCTTTCGTTATTTTATAAAAATATCAGGAAAACTTATCGAATCCATTCCCCATATAAAGGGAAGTAGGAAGTAAACCATAAAGGTTATTATAAGTATTGAAATGATATTCATTACAATTCCGCTTTTTACCATATCGGATATCCGTAAATAACCAGATCCAAATACTATGGCATTAGGTGGTGTGGCGACAGGAAGCATAAATGCACACGATGCTGCCAGCGTGACCCCGGTCATTATAAGGTAAGGATGTACATCAAGAGAAAGAGCCATAGGTGCCAATACCGGTAAAATAATAGCCGTAGTTGCCATATTTGAGGTAACCTCAGTCAGGAAATTCACAAGGGTAACCAATATAAGTATCAATAGCCACAGATTAACATTTTCCATACCCGTCATGCGTTCGGCCACCCATTCTGCAAGTCCTGTACTCGAAAATCCTTCTGCCAATGCCATGCCTCCACCAAAAAGCAATATGATACCCCAAGGTAGTTTAACAGTATCCTCCCATGTCAACAGGGCTTTTTTATTTTTTCCTGACGGAATAATGAACAGCAATATGGCAGCCGTCATCGCTATAATAGTGTCATCTATTGTAGGGATAAACTTTTGAATTAATCCTCTGAAAATCCATGCACAGGCTGTTAGTATGAAAACCACAGAAACACGTTTTTCCTCAAAGCTCATTTTTCCCAGCTTATTATAAATTCTGTCTATCTCTTCCCTTCCTCCGGGAAACTGAACCGATTTGAATTTAAAGGAATAAGCCGTCAGGTATCTCCAACATAGCACAAGCAATAGTATGGAAATAGGAAGTCCAAACTTCATCCACTGGAAGAAACCTATTTTTACATGATATATTTTTTCCAGAACCCCTGCCAGTACAAGGTTAGGCGGTGTACCAATTAAAGTGGCTATACCTCCTATCGAAGCACTATAAGCTATGCCCAACATTAAAGCCTTACCGAAGTAATCACCCATTTTACTACCGGGTGAACCATCCTTAAACTGTTTTACTACTGCCATACCTATAGGCAACATCATTACTGAGGTCGCCGTGTTGGATATCCACATGGATAAAAAAGCAGTTTCAATCATAAAGCCCAGTATAATTTGAGACAGCTTCCCTCCTACATATCGTATAATAGTGAGTGCAATACGCTGATGCAAATTCCAGCGTTCTATGGCTATAGCAAGTATAAAACCACCCAGATAAAGAAAGATGTATTTATGTCCGTAACTGGTAGTGGTAGACTGAAGGTCCAGTACACCAAACAACGGAAAAAGTACTATGGGTAATAATGCTGTGGCTGCAATTGGAATAGCTTCGGTAATCCACCAAAATGCCATCCAAAGCGTAATACATGCTACATGATAGGCACCTGCATTTAAAGATTGAGGAGGCCCAAGTATTTCCAGAAAAATAAAAAGAAGCGGTCCCATAATTTTGAAAACCATCTTCTTTTCAGAGCCTGATCTAAATAATTTCATAAAGTAAAGTTATCTTTTTCTATTAAAATGAAAAAGGTAAAGATATTTACTTAGAGACTTAAAAAAATAATCCGAGTAAGAAATTTTTAAACGGCTTATGCTACAGGAATAAAATACTTAAAGACAGGAGTATATAAAAAACCTGACCTTTAGTCTAAAAATAAGCATCTGTAACTTTTGTTACTGCACACACTGATAACAGATTATACTTTTACACTACAATAACAAAAAACAACAATCATGAAAATCGAACAAATTTATACAGGATGCTTAGCACAGGGAGCTTATTATATTGAAAATAACGGCGAAGCCGCTATTATAGACCCGTTACGTGAAGTACAGCCTTATATCACTAAAGCCGATAAGGATAATGCAAAAGTTAGATACGTGTTGGAAACCCATTTCCATGCCGATTTTGTTAGCGGTCATTTGGATCTTGCTAAAAAAACCGGAGCGACTATTGTTTTCGGGCCAACTGCCAAGCCTAATTTTGACGCTCATGTAGCAAAAGACGGTGAAATATTAACTCTTGGTAATATCACCATACAGGTAATACATACACCGGGGCATACTATGGAGAGTACCTGCTACCTGCTTAAAGACGAGAGCGGAAAAGATGCTGCCTTGTTTACGGGTGATACACTATTTATTGGCGATGTAGGCCGTCCTGACCTTGCACAAAAAGTGGTTGCCGAATTAACTCAGGATAAGCTTGCTTCTCATTTGTATGATTCCTTACATAATAAAATACTTCCGCTAGCTGATGATATTATTGTTTATCCGGCTCATGGTGCGGGTTCGGCTTGTGGTAAGAATATGAGTAAGGAAACAACCGATACTCTTGGCAATCAAAAACGTACTAACTATGCCCTTCAGCCTATGAGCAGGGAAACCTTTATTGAAAAGGTACTTGACGGACTTATGCCGCCACCTGCATATTTTCCTGAAAATGTTTTGATGAATATAAAAGGATACGAAAGTATTGACAATGTGCTAAGCAAAGGTTTACAGGCTCTCTCGCCTGCTGCGTTTGAAGCTGCTGCCAATGAGACCGGAGCCATTATACTGGATACAAGGGAGCCTCAGGTTTTTGCAAAAGGATTTATCCCCAATAGTATTAATATTGGTATTGATGGTAACTTTGCTCCTTGGGTAGGTGCATTGATACCCGACATTAAACAACCTTTACTCATCGTTGCAGATAAAGGTCGTGAAGAGGAAGTAGTTACCCGCCTTGCCCGTGTAGGTTATGATAGTGCTATTGGTTACCTCGACGGAGGAATTGAAGCATGGAATAATGCCGGGCACGAAGCCGATAGTATCATATCCATTACTACAGATGAACTTGCTACTATACTTAAAAAAGATTCTAACACAAATATCCTTGATGTAAGGAAAGCCAGTGAGCACTACTCTGAGCGTATTATTGATTCAGAAAACATCGCTTTGGATTACATTAATGACCATATCGCGGATGTTAGCAAAAACAAAACTTACTATGTACATTGTGCCGGCGGTTACCGTTCCATGATATTTATTTCTATACTTAAAGCCAGAGGCTTTGACAACCTAATAGATGTTAAAGGCGGATTTAAAGCTATTAAAGAATCGGGTAAATTCAATATAAGTGATTATGTTTGCCCTACAACAATGCTGTAAATAATAAATAATGAATACCATTTTTAAGAACTGGACCTTATTAAGAATCGTAAAAATGATTATGGGGATATTGGTATTGTACCAATCCATAATAATGGGATCTGCCATGCTTATAGGATTGAGTATCTTACTTTGCCTGATTGTTCTGTTGAATGCAGGATGCAATTCGGGTTCATGCCCTACTCATTACAGCAGCAGTAAAAGAAGAAACAGTAAACGATAAATTTCTTTTCATACATTAGCTTATATAGCAAAACCGCTTATTGTATATATACAATAAGCGGTTTTGAATTTCAATATTTAACTGCTATCTCTTCAGTGAGAAGTGAGCTTTGAACTCTTTCTCTACAGGTTCTCCGTTTACAAGTTCGCGGTAGGTTACACTAAACCAGTAGTCCGTAGCAGGTAAAGGGTTACCGTTGTAAGTTCCGTCCCAACCCTGACTATC